>NZ_JBHYGR010000107.1:0-27887 GCF_042738155.1 Kitasatospora sp. NPDC059088
CCGAAGACGCCGACCTCGGGCCACTGCGGGTTGTCGCGTGGGCGGCGGGCGCCGAAGTTCAGGTCGGTCGGGTCGGTGAGGTGGAAGCGGAAGATCACATCGAGGTGGGAGAACGCCTCCAGCCCCTTCGTGGCCTCCGGTGGGAAGCGGTCGCCGTCGAGCCGGATGACGGCGCGGGTGCCTCCCCAGTAGTCGTCGGTGGGCTCGGTGCGGCCCCCCACCACGTACCCGAGTGCCTCCACGGTGAAGACTTCGGTCACTGTGTTTCCCCTCCTGTGAACGGACCGCGCCAGGTCAGCGGGTCAGGCGGTGGCCGCCAGGTAGTCGGCGGCGCGCCGGTCGACGGCGTTGATGACCGGGACCTTGCGGCCACGGTAGGCGGACAGCGCTCCGCGGATCTGCAGGGCGACGTCGCGGGTGCGGGCGGAGCGCACGCTCTGCATCGCGTCCAGCGATCGCGCCCAGATCGCGCAGGCTTCTTCGACGGAGTGCTGCTGGGCCTTCACGAGTCCGAGGTGGCCGAGGGTGACGGCGTGGGTGCGGGTGAACGCGGAGGCCTTGCGGGTCGCGACGCTGCGCTCGAACTCCCGGGCCGCGCCGTTCAGGTCGCCGATGTCCCGCAGGGCCGACGCCGTTTCATGGGCCAGGGATGCCTCGCCGAAGAAGAAGACCCGGGCCGGTTCGTCGTCGCCGGGGGAGGCCGCGGACAGGTCACGCTCGGCCTGGAGCAGCGCGGCGTTCGCCTCGGGGGCGCGTCCGGCGGCGGCGAGTGCGCGGGCGTGGACGACGCCGAGGAGGGAGCGCTCGCGTGGGCTCGCCAGTGCGTACCGGGCGCCGGACATGGAGGCTTCCGAGACCCTGACGGCGTGGCCCGGCTTTCCGAGGTCGACCGCCTGGTGGGCCATGGCGCGCAGGACGTGGGCGGCCATGGCGGGATCGTCGGCCTCGGCCGCCAGCTTCACGGCGACGGTGTAGTAGTGCTGGGCGGTGGGGTGCTCGCCGTTGTCGAAGGCCGTCCATCCGGCCAGGTAGGCGAGTTCGGAGGCCGCGGAGAACATGTCGCGTCGCACCTGGTCGGAGGCGAAGGTGCCGCGGAGGAAGTCGTGGACGTCGGTGAGGAGGTACTGGGCGACCGCCGTGCGGCCGTGTCCGCCGCCGCGGCGCTGGTCGAGCTGGGAGAACAGCCCGGTCATCTCCCGCACGGCCTCCACATCGGCCTGGCCGGCGCGGTGCCGGCTGGTGTCGCGGCTGCCGGTGCGGGCCATGTGCTCCCACCAGCTGCTGGGTGGGATGGTCAATGCTCCGAGCGAGTACGGGAGGGTGCGGAGGAGCTGTCTGCGTTCCACGTCAACGTCGATCCGTCCAAGAGCCGCCAGGGCTTTCAGCGTATCCAAGTCCCAGTCCCGAAGATCCGGTTCCTCCTCGCCGAGTCCCATCGCGGCCAGGGTGACGTCCCGGTTCAGCCACCTGGTGAGGACTTCCGCGAGGTACTGCGGGAGGTTGCCGGACGGGGTCCAGCCGTAGCGGACCCACTGGGTGACGGATGATCGACTCGGCCGCGCGGGGTCGTCGTTGGCGGCCGCGACCGCGCACAGGGCCCGGGCGAGGGCTTCGTTGGGTCGACCGGATTCACGGATGAGCTGGCCCAACTGTTCGTTGGGCTGACGAGTACGCCCCATCGGGGTCTCCCTGGCGGTGCCGCTAAACACGTTAAACAGCGGACGGTCGCCAACACCTTACTCCTAGCGACCATGAACGGTTTCCTGTATCAGCAAGGCCGTTTCAGGCCGTACGACATGCCCTGGCACCCGACCCGAGCGAGTGAGGCGCCCCTCATGGAGCCGAGACCACACACCGTCACGATGAGGTTCCCCGCGGAACTGGCGCAGATCGGCGCCGTTCGCCGTTGGGTCACGAAGCAGCTGCCGATGTTCGGCCTGTGTCTGACCGATCAGCGGGTGGAGGACGCCCGGCTGGTGATGTCCGAGATCGCGGCCAACGCCGTGGTGCACGGCTGCGACGGGGGCCGGTCGGACGTGGAGCTGACTGCCGCTCTGCGCCTCTCCCCGACCGGGGTGCTGCGGATGTCCGTCGCCGACCCCGGGCCCGGTAGGCCCGAGCCCCGGAAGGCGGGGGAGGGTGCCACCAGCGGCAGGGGTCTGCTGCTGGTGGCCGGGGTGGTCGACCGGTTCGGCGTCGATGAGGGGCCGGACGGCAAGGTGGTGTGGGCCGAACTCGACCTGCCCGATGCGGCGCGGCCCGTCCCCGCATCGGTCGCGGGTAGGCAGGTCGAGTCGCAGGTCGTGGTGGGGTGCACCGGCGCCGCCGTGCGGGTTGGGCGGCACCGGTCCGCTGCTGGTGTGCGGCCCGGTCGGCAGTCGGAGCTCGACCGGATACCGGCGGCGTAACCACCCCATCCGCCCATCGACTTCGTACCGGAGGACTGCGCCGTGAGCGTCGGACCGCGCACCAGAACGCTGACCAGGATCACCAGTGAGGGCCGCAGGTACGAGGTCGCGTCCGCCTACGCGGCCCTGACCCAGGTCTGCGCCGACACCGGCGACAACCCCGCCCAGGCCGAGCTGGTCGGCGAACACCCGCACCACACCTGGTGGTTGCCCGCCTCGAACGCGCTCGCCCTCGTGGATGCCGACGCGGACGAGGCAGGGGCCCTGCTGCGCGGCGCCCGGCTGCTCCACGAGCACCGGGTCGCCGCCGTGGCCCCGGACTACGACCAGGTCCGGATCGCCCTCGGACGCGCGGTCACCTTCTGGCGCAGCCCCGGGCACCCACTGCGCGACGTCGCCGCGAGCGCGCGGCTCACCGAAACCCGTGCCGGCCGCCGGTCACCACCTCAGGAGGCCGGCACCACCACCTTCCGATCCGCAACGATGTTGGACAGGAGCATGGCCTTGATGCCCCAGAACACCCGAAGGGACAAACCGAGTTGAACACCTACTCCACCATCCCCGCCGGCGTCCGGCCCGTCCGGGTCCTCGACGCCGCCGCCCTCCTGCTCGTAGAGGCCCCCGTCCCCGCGCTGGCCGCCGAACACCAGGCGGCCGTGGACCGCGTCTGGGAGAAGGCGGTGAGCGCACAGCCCTCGCTGTTCGACGGTCCGGCCGTGGTGTGCACGGCCCTGGAAGCGGACGGTCCCGCGGTGCGGCTGTCCTGGGCGCGGACCACCTACCGGCGCTTCGCGTTGCGGCGGGTGCCCGGCGCCCCGCTCGTCTCGTCGGTGTTCGTGACCGTGGCCCAGCCCGTTCAGGACGGCCGGATCGTCGTCGGGCGGATGTCCGCCTCGACCGCCGCACCGGGGCGCTGGCAGCTGCCGGGCGGCAACGTCGAACCCCCGCTCCAGGACCGGGTCCTGGACGAGGGCGAGCTGCGGCGCCAGGCCGCGAAGGAGCTCGCCGAGGAAGTCGGTTTCGACACGGCTCCGGACGGGCTCGTGCGACTGGCGGTCACCGTCGGGGAGCACGGCAACGTCGGCGTGCACTACCTCGCGCCGCCGCTGCCCGAGCAGGGTCTCCTCGGCGGGTACGCCACCCTGGTAGACGCCGAGGTCGCGCAGGGCCGCGCCGCCGAGCTGGACCAGCTCGCCCTGCTGGCCTGTCCCGGCGACCTGGCCCGGCTTGACGGGGAGCACGTCGACTACCTGGCGCCCCTGCTGGAGCACTACGCCGTCCAGCGGTCCGGGAGGACCGATGAGTGAGCCCGGCCCGGCCAGCGCGACCACCACGGAGGAGGCGGCGGCGCGTGAACTGCGTGCCGCCGAGCTCTCCGTTTTTCCGACCTTCCCGATGGCCCGGCAGCTCCCTGGCCTGACGCTGGAAACGGCGTACCGCATCCAGCAGCACGGCACGGCCCTGCGGACCGCCGCCGGTGGCAGGCCGGTCGGGCACAAGATCGGCCTGACCTCGGTCGCCATGCAGCAGCAGATGGGCGTCAGCGAGCCCGACTCCGGCGTCCTGCTCGCCGACATGGAAGTCGCCTGTGGGGGCGGACTCTCCACCACGCGGCTGATCGCCCCCCGCGTCGAAGCGGAGATCGCCTTCCGGCTCGGCACCGACCTCACCGGGGACGACATCGGCCTCGGCGCCGCCCAGGCCGCGGTGTCCGAGGTGTTCCTGGCCCTGGAGGTCATCGACACCCGCTACGGCGACTGGCGGATCGGCCTCGAGGACAGCGTCGCCGACAACGCCTCCGCCGCCCGCTTCGTTCTCGGGCCCGCGTCGCCCGCCGAAGACCTGCCGGACCTCGGCGCCGCTCTCGTCGAGGTCCGCGTCGACGGCGAGCACGCCGCGGCCGGCCCCGGCCGCGACGTCCTCGGGGACCCGCTCCGCCCCCTGCTGTGGCTCGCCCGGCGCCTGGCCACCCTCGGAGGCGCCCTGCGCGCCGGGGACGTGGTCCTGCCCGGCTCGGTGCACGCCAGCATCCCCCTCACCGCCGCGACGACGGTCAGCGCCTCCTGCGCCGGCCTTGCCCCGGTCTGCTTCCGGGCGTTGTGACGCCCGCGATCCCGTCCACCCTCGTTCTCCTCTGGGGAGAAGCATGTCCGAGCACCCCGTGCTGAACGTCGCCGTCCTCGGGGCCGGTCTCATCGGCGTCGACCTGCTGCACAAGATCCACCGGTCTCCGTACCTGGACTGCGGCCTCGTCGTCGGCCGCAGCCCGAGCATCGGGCTGGCGCGGGCCGCCGAGATGGGCCTTGCCACCACGGACGGCGGCGCGGCGGCCCTGCTGGACTCCGGGAAGACCTTCGACCTGGTCTTCGACGCGTCCAACGCCGACTCCCACGCCGAGTACTGGCGGCTGCTGGAGCCCACCGGGGCCGTGTGCATCGACCTCACCCCGCACAACAGCGGCACCCCGGCGGTGCCCACCGTCAACGGTGCCCAGGCACTGACCGACCGGCACATCAGCCTGATCAGCTGCGGTGGCCAGGCTGCCGTCCCCGTCCTGCACGCCCTCGCCCGGCACCGGACGCCCGCCTACGTGGAGGTGGTGTGCACCGGCGCCAGCCGCAGCGCGGGGCGCGCGACCCGCCTGAACCTGGACGAGTACATCGCGACCACGCAGGACGCCGTGCGCGCCTTCACCGGGACACCGGAGGCGAAGGTGATGGTCAACGTCACCCCCGCCCTGCCGCCGCCGCCGTTCCGCGTCCACATGACGGTCCTGGCCCCGGACGTCGACCCGCACGTGGTGCGCGACCTCGTCGAGGCCGCCGCCCAGGTACGCCGGTTCGCGCCCGGCTACCGGGTGACCGACTTCGAGGCGACCCGCGAGAGCATCGGCGTCACCGTCGAGGTGTCCGCGAGCGGCGGCCGCCTGCCCGAGCACGCCGGGAACCTCGACATCATCAACGCCGCGGCAATCCATCTGGCCGACCTGCGCGCCACCTCCCTGCTCACGGAAGGAACCCGAGCATGACCACGTCCATGCCCGCCGTGCTGGTCCACGACCCGACCCTGCGCGACGGCCACCACGCCGTCGGGCACCAGCTCGACGCCGACCAGCTGCGCGACTACGCGGCGGCCGCCGACCGGGCCGGCGTGCCCGTGGTCGAGGTCGGCCACGGCAACGGTCTCGGCGCCTCCTCGCTCCAGATCGGCCGCGCCAAACTCACCGACTCCCAGATGCTGGCCGCCGTCCGTGAGGCCCTGACCCGCGCCCGGATGGGCGTGTTCATGGGCCCCGGCTGGGGCACCAGCGACGACCTGCGCGGCGCGTTGCGGCATGGCGCGCAGGTGTTCCGGATCGCCGCGCACTGCACCGAGGCCGACGTCACCGAACGCCACCTCGGCTTCGTCGCCGAACACGGAGGCGAAGGCCAGGGCGTCCTGATGATGAGCCACATGGCCAGCCCCGGCCGGCTCGCCGAGCAGTGCGCCCTGATGGCCAGCTTCGGCGCGACTGCGGTGGGGATCTTCGACTCCGCCGGGTACTTCCTGCCCGAGGACGTCGCGGCGCGGATCACCGCGATCACCGAGGCCGTCGACGTGCCGGTGATCTTCCACGGGCACAACAACCTCGGCATGGCCGTCGCCAATTCGGTCGCCGCCGTGAAGGCCGGCGCCCGAATCATCGACGCCTGCGCGCGGGGTTTCGGTGCCGGGGCCGGCAACACCCAGCTGGAAGTCCTCGTCGCCGTCCTCGAACGCCTGGGCCACCCCACCGGCATCGACGTGAAGAAGGTCCTGGCCGCGGCCGACGTCGCCGAGCACCGGTTGATGAGCGCCCCGCCCTACACCGACTCGGTCGCCGTGATGAGCGGCCGCGCCGGAGTGTTCTCCGGATTCAAGAACCGCGTCCTCAAGGTCGCGGCCGCCGAGGGCGTCGACCCCGGCGACCTGTTCGACGAACTCGGCCGGCGCCACGTGATCGCCGGTCAGGAAGACCTCATCCCCCAAGCCGCCCGCCGCGTGAAGGAGCAGACCGTGAACGAGAACCCCGCCGCCCCCGTGATCGACCCCGACCTCGAAGACCTCCTGGTGTGCGAGCTGCGGGTCAACCCCGACGCGCTGGCCGCCGACGCCACCCTTGCGGCGATCGGCCTGGACTCCCTGTCCGTCATCGAGCTGGTCGTGATGCTCTCGGAGAACCTGGGCACCAAGGTCACCGAGGACGAGATCACCGACGCCCGCACGCTCGTCGGCCTCGTGCAGCTGGTCGCGTCCAAGCGCCAGGGCCGGTGACCGCGGCCATGAGCACTCTGCTCCTGCGGTCCACCTGGGCCTGGATCAGCGTCCCGGCGCCGGCCGTCAACCGGTACGACACCGCGAAGACCAGCGGCGCCCACGTCGCCCTGGTCGACCTCGAGGACTCCGTCGCCCCCGCCAAGAAGCAGCACGCCCGCACGATCGCCGAGCGGTTCTTCGACAACCAGGCCACGAGCCCGTGCCTGCTCGGCGTGCGGATGAACGCCCCCGTGCTCCTCGACGGGATCAAGGACCTGGCCGCCATGTCCGGCTGGGGCGCCAAGCCCGCCGTCGTGCTCGTGCCGAAGGTCGAGTCCGCGCGGGACATCGAGCTGGTGGCCGGCGTCCTGGACACCGCCGACTACCGGCCCTTCCTGTTCGCGCTGATCGAGACGCCCCGCGCCATCGAGAAGCTCCCCTCGATCGTGAGGGCGCCCAGGATCTCCGGGCTGGTGTTCGGCACCGCGGACTACGCCGCCGCCCTCGGCTGCGGGATGGGCTGGGAGCCGATGCTCCACGCCCGCTCCGTCGTCGCCGACGGCGCGGCCTCCGCCGGCCTGGCCGCGATCGACTCGCCCTACTTCCAGATGGACGACCCGGACGGCCTGCGGGTGGAAGCCGAACGCGCCAAGGCGCTCGGCTTCCACGGCAAGGGCGCCATCCACACCGGGCAGCTCCCGGTCATCACCGAGCTGTTCACGCCCTCGCAGGAGGAGATCGCCCACGCCCGCGCGGTCGTCGCCGCCGCCCAGGACAGCGGCAACAACATCACCTCCGTCGGCGGCCAGATGGTCGGCCGCCCGTTCTTCACCATGGCCCGCTCCGTCCTGGAGGCGGCCGGCACCCGAGAGGAGTCGTCCCGGTGAGCACCGCCTCCCTGCCGCCCGGCTACCGCGAGATCGACGCCCACCGCATCCGCGAGGTCGTCGGCCCCGGCTACCACGACCTCACCGAAGGCCTCGTCATCGAGCACCGGCCCGGCCGCACCATCACCGACACCGACAACACGCTGATCACCTCGCTGTCCGGGAACACCGCACCGATCCACCTGGACGCCCACTACGCCGCCAAGACCCCGTGGGGCCGGATCCTGGTGTGCAGTGGCGTCACGCTCACCTACGTGGCCGGGATGACGGTGCGGGCGGTCAGCGGCCTGACCCCGGCCAACCTCGGCCTGGACGACGTGCGCTTCGAGAACCCCGTCTTCGTCGGCGACACCCTCTACGCCGAGACCGAGGTGATCGGCCGCCGCCTGTCCGAGAGCCGCCCAGGCGAGGGCATCGTGACCTGCCGCACCTTGGGTCTCAACCAGGACGGCAAGCGGGTCGTCGCCTTCACCCGGACCTTCCTCGTGCCCACCGACCCGGACGCCGTCCGTGGCCCGGCCAACTACTAGGAGGCGCCGCCATGGAGGACGACATCGCCTTCGTGCAGGCCGACGACGACCTCACCCAGGAGTACGACGAGCTGGCCGCCCGCTCCTTCGGTCACCCGGTCGGCGACATCACCCACCTGCGCGGCCACGCCGACGTCCGTGTCGCCGTGCGCGCCGGCCGGGTCGTCGCGGGAGGCCTGGGCATCCTCACCTCCCAGTTCTTCGGCGGCACCGCGGTGCCCACCGCGTGCCTGGCCGTCGGGAGCGTGGCCCCGGAGGAACGCGGCGCCCGCCTCGCGGCCCGCATGGTCCACGAGCGGCTGCGGCCCCTGCGCGAGCGCGGCGCCGTGATCTCCACCATCTCCACGATCTCCAACGGCTACGCGCGCCGCATGGGTTGGGAGGCTCCCGTCCCGGTGTTCGGCTGGGCGGTCAGCTCCGACGACCTCAAGCGCTCCTTCCCCGCCGGGGACCTCGACATCGAGCACGGCCTCACCAAGGACGCCCTCGACCTCCAGCAGGAACTCGCCCGGCAGTGGAACGGCCCCGTCCAGCGCCCCGACTGGTGGTCGACGTGGACGACCGCGAAGAACGCGCTGACCACCTACCGCTTCACCCGCCCCGGCGAACCGGTGGCAGGCTGGGTCTCGCTCGCGACCAAGCGCGGCGGCCGGCACGGCATGGAGCTGGTGGTCCACGACTTCTGGTCCTCCGACCCGGACTGCGCGGCCGCGATGCTGGCCTTCCTGGGCCGGCACAACAGCCGGGCCCAGACCGTGCAGTTCCGGCGCGGCGCGCTGCCGCCCTACCCGCTGCTGCTGCACAACCTCCACCGCCACCGGGCGGTCGCCGACGCCTGGCACCCGTGGATGCTGCGCATCCTCGACGTCCAGGCCGCCCTGCGGCTGCGCGGGTGGCCGGCCGACCTCGACCTGGAGATCCCGGTGGAGATCGGCGACGAGCGGCCCGGCTCCAGCCACCGCTACCTGCTGCGGATCTGCGCGGGGTCGGCCGACCTCACACCGGTGCGCACCGAGGGCGCCGTGGCGTTCACCCGAGGCCAGTTCGCCGTCTGGTACGCAGGCGGCTACCGCAGCCCCGCCGCGGCCCGCCTGTCCGGTGTCCGCACCCGCTGCGAGAAGGCGCTGACCACGCTCGTGCGGGCCACCAGCGGCCAGGAACCATGGCTTCCCGAGCACTTCTGACACCCGCAGAGTCGAGCTCCTCCCGACCGCGCCGGGCGCGGAAATCCTCCGCGGTCAACGCCGGATCGTCCGCGTCCCGCGTCCGGCCGCCGATCGCCTGTGACACAGCGTGGGTCCCAGGCCATGCATCCGACGACCACCCGATCAGGAGAAGCACCTGATGGCCACCACCGTCACGTTCAGCGGCGAGGCGACACAGCGGGCCCTGATGGACGCTTGCGCTCAGACCGGCATCGACGCCACCGGTGCCCTGCTGATTCGCGCACTGGACAACGGCATCTGGCGCCTGCCGGGCGGCATCGTCGCCCGGATCCACCAGCCCGGAACCGAGACCAGCGCACTCAACGAGATCCGTGGCGCTTACTGGCTGTACGGCAACCACATCCCCGTCCCCCTACCGCGCCGACCCGCACCCGTTACGGCTGCCGGACGCCCCGTCACATTCTGGTCAGACCTCGGCGCCGGCGGTCCCGCCAACCCGGCGCAGGCTGCCAGGATCCTGCGCGATCTCCACCGTCTTCCGACACCCACCGACTTCACCCTGCCCTCGTACAATCCCTTCGCCCGCTTCCGCGCCCAGATCGCCGCCGCCCGTACCACCCCCGGAGCGAAGGCCTGGCTCACCGAGCACGCGGCCCGACTCCGTGAGCAGTGGCTCACCCTGGACGCCCTGCGCCCTCCTCGCCACCCGCTACCTCACCCACCATCCCGGCGCCACCATCGCCCACGACGTCCTCACCTCCGCCGGCACCCGCGAGATGATCCACGAACACGGCGGCCGACTCATCCGATCCCGCGTCGGCCACTCCCACCTCAAGCACGCCATGCTCGCCACCGGAGCCGCCCTCGGCGGGGAGAGCAGCGGACACTACTACTTCGGCGACTTCTGGCACGCCGACTCCGGCCCCCTCGCCGCCCTCCACACCATCGCAGCCCTCGGACACCAACCCCTGCCCGCCTCCCGCCTGCTGAGCCCGTTCACCAGGTACGTGACCTCCGGCGAGATCAACCTGACCGTGCCCGACCCCCAAGCCACGCTCGAAACCGTGAAAGGCCACTTTGCCCACCAGGGAGACCACCTCGACGGACCGACCGTCACCTACGGTCCCGCCACTTGGTTCAACCTCCGCCCCTCCAACGTCTACCCCGTCCTGCGCCTCACCATCGAGGCACCCAGCCGACGGGACGTCGAAGACCTCCGGCAACAGGTACTCGCTCTGCTGATCCCCTGATCCCCTGATCCCCTGATCCCGCCGCCCCGCCCCATTGGCAGGGGACCGGCCCTGCTGGTTCCGCGCGACTGCCGACAGCGCGCCCGGAAGGGCGTCCGACCCCTCCACCGTCACCCGCTCGGGTGATCCGCCGAGAGCTGGCCCCGTCCGCAGACCGAGCACGGACACTGGGGGCACCGGTACTTCCGCGTCACCAGCCAGCTCGTACGACGCCCTCGACGCGCAGCCCCGACTCCACGACACCCGTACCCCTACGGCAGGAGTGCCATGACCTCACCCAGCACGACCACGCCGGACACCAAAACCCCACAGGGAAGTGAGAGAGCATGAGTAGCAGCACAACCACCCCGCCGCCGGTGGTCGACGTCCACGTGATCGCCCGCACCCCCGACGGAAAGATCCTGCTGTCCCAGCGCGGCGACCCCTACGGCTACGGCCGGTGGCACGCCCCCAGCAGCAAGCTCAACCTCGGCGGCCTGGCGCACCACAACTGGCCCGCCGCATAAGGGCGGGGGAGGCCTGGCGCACCCCGGCCTCCCCCGGACAACTTCGATGTGACGTGGTACCGGGCAGGGGGCGCATCGGAGAGCGGCTTCCGTGTTGATACCGGCAGTCCGGTCGGCGCCGGGAGCCTGGCGCAGTTCATGCCAGGTGCGTGTGTGACGTGGGGCGCGACGACGACCACGGCGGGTCCGCGTCCCCGTATGACATCGGGATGCGGTGATGGAGCAGGGCCGCCTGATGTGTAAGCGCAAGCGTGGGCATCGGGCTTCGTGCGGCCCCAGCCGAACCTGATTGATGGAGGGTCAGGAGTCGGCCTCTGAGTCGCGCGCCCATTCCTCGCGGGGCCGCAGCTTCGCCAGGATCTGTTGGGCTTCGCTGCGGACCCCGGCGTCGGGGTCCGTTGCCAGCTCTCGGTACTGCTTGATCAGCCGGTCCGCGCCTTCGGTCGTCATCCATTCGGGGTTGCAGTCCAGGGCAGCACCGAGATGGTCCACCGAGTCGTAGTTGCCCGCCTGGCTGTAGGCCAGCAGGACGTGGCGCAGGCCGATGGTGTCTTTGCGTTCGAGCAATGCCTCGGCCGTTTCCTGGATGACCCAAGTGTCCTGGGCGTCCAGGAGAAGGCGGTGGATGACGTCCGCCGCTTCCTCGGTCCTGTCCGAACCCGCGAGCTGCCGCCCAGCCGCCCCGCGGACGGACCAGGCCGGCGAGTCCGCATCCTGAATCGCGGTGCTCAGTTCTTGATCGTCCAGGGGCGCCATGCCCCCAGCCTGCCACGGAATGCGTTGATGGCCGGGAGATTTTCGCTGCCCTGACTGCTGCGTTGCCCCGGTCTGCGCGAGGCGGTATGACTCGGTGCCGGTCTCGATGGTTGTGCCGTTGAGGGTCGGCTGATCGACGATCGCCGCGCAGAGCCGAGGGTCGGTGGAGGTCTTGGTCCAGACTCCAAACGACAGCTGCGAATTTCTGCTGGACGGGTGTTAGTTCGTCCGTCTCGTGTTCGAACAGGGAACGTCTTTCACGGCCGGTGTCCGCGTTGGCTGGTGCGGGGGCGATGGCGAGTACGGCATGGCGGACACCGCCGTCCTTGAGGTGGCGGTCTCGCAGGACCGACGGTCAGTGCGGTGTCCCTGCGGAACCCCCTGAGGCCTCGTAGGCCTCGCGGGTGGATGCGGGGATCCGTCCGCGGTCGTTCACGATGAGGCCGTGGGCGTGGGCCCATCGGCGTATCGCCTCGTCCTCGGGGCGGGGTTCGTCGTGCTTGAGGGGACGGGCGGGTGCGCCGGGGCCGCTCCAGTCTCCGGTGCTGACGCCTTCCAGTAGATCCGCCGCCTGGTGGAAGTAGGCGGACAGCGAGGCGTACACCCCTTCCTCCGGCATGGACGCCTCGGCCCACGTTCCGATCGTCCCGTTGGTCGTGTCCAGGAACGTCCCGTAGAAGCCGTCGCTCTCGGCGGCGATCGGCAGCCACTCCTGGCGCCAGAGCGGGTAGTCGGGGTCCTCCGGCGGGTCCGTCCTCTCCAAGGCCAGCTGCCGGAGGTAGACCCGCTGGATGTCCTCCAGGCCGAGCAGGAGGTGGTACCCGCCGGGCAGGGGCACGTCGCACCCCCGCTGCACCAGGGTCTCCCGGCGATCGGTGCGCTCGTCGGCATCCACGTCGTGCGCCAGGAGCCACTGCCGTACCTGCGACGGCAGTTCCAGGCCCATGTGGAGTTCGGCCCGGTCGATGGCCTCCTGGTTCCCCGGACCGCCGAGGGTGGCGAAGACCTCGGGGTCGTTCCGCTCGATCCATGTGGCCACCCGGGCCCACGCCTCCCGGACGTCCTCTGCCTGGCCCATCGGAGTGCCCTTCGTGTGCGACGGCTGCTGAACACGCATGGGAGAACCGTAGGGGTGGCCACTGACAAGGACGCCCGGCCCGGGGGTCGGGATGGCCTTCACGCCTTGGGCGACTGGTAGATGGCGGCGGCCATCGCTCCCAGGTGCTTGTTGGCCTTGAGTGCGAGGTCGATGGCGTCGCTCACGGAGTCGCTGGGCACCGGGATGTTGTTCACGTAGATCGCGAAGGCGTAGCGGTGGCCGTCCTTCGCGTCGATGTAGCCGGCGAGGGCCTTCGTGCCGAGGGCCAGCTTGCCCTGGTAGGAGCTGACCAGGGTGCCGGTCTTCGCGCGGATGTGTCCTGCGGCGGGATCGGTGTGCTCGATGACGTCGGCGAGCGAACCGTCGACGCCCATGCTCGGCATGGAGTCGTAGAAGACGTCGAAGTCGTCCTGTCGTGCCAGGTGCCGCAGCAGCGCCACCTGGGCGGTCGGTGTCGCCTTGTCGTCGGGGAGGCCCTGGGCATCGACGAGGCTCACCGCATGCGGATCCACACCTGAGCGGGTGAGGAAGTCCTTCTCGATCCGCATGCCGTCCGCGTAGGTTCGTTGCCCGTTGTGTGCCGCCATCAGCGGTGGCAGGAGGTTCGCCCCGAGATTGTGGCTGACCTTGTTGATCAGCTTCGCGTACTCCTTGAAGGGCGGAGAGGTGTAGGCCGCCGATACGGGCAGCGAGTTCACTTCCGCCGACGGTGGAAGCCTGCCGTCGGGGTTAGCTCCCAGCGCGGGGGCGGATACGCTGACGCCGTTTCTGGCGAGTGCCTCGATGAGGACGGTGCGGGCGAACGCCGCCGGGTCGGGGACCTGGTAGGTCGTCACGAAGGGGGCCTTCGCGTCCGCGGGGACGGAGCCTCGGACCCGGATGTGACCGGGGCTCACGCTTTCGGTCGTCACCGTCGGCTTGGTTCCGGCGGGTGTGGTCGTCACCTGCGCGTCGACGTCGAAGGCGGCCGTCTTCGGGCGCCAGTCGGCCTTGGCCGGCTCGCCGGGTGCGCCCGGCGTGATGAGCACGTCGATCAGGTTGTCGTTGACGACGGTCGGGGTGACCGGCAGCCCGCCGATCGACACCGGGTCCCAGAGCCGGTTGTCGATCACCACGTCGCCGTCGACGTGGCGGACTCCACCGGCCGCGACCTGTCGGGCCAGTTCGTCGACACCCGCCAGCGGATCCTCTCCGGTGACGGTCGCCATGCCGGGGACGGCGTTGGCGTCGTAGTGGTCGAAGTCGGGGACGTCCAGTCTGCCTGACGGGGTGGTCCGCCCGCCGAGTGCCAGATCGCCGCTCCCGACCAGGATGAGGTCGCCGGAGAGCCGACCGTCCGCGGAGACCGTACCCGAGTGCACCACGGGCGTACGGAAGCGGTGGTCGTCACCCAGGACGTCGAGCGCAGCGCTGACCGCGAAGGTCTTGGCCGTCGAACCGGTCATGAACTGGGAGTCGGCGCCCTTGGATTGGACGACCTTCCCCGTTTGCAGATCGGCGACCTGCAGGCCCCACTGGCCCGACGACCACGGCGCGGTACTCATGAGCTTCTGCAGGTCGGCGCTCACCCGTGTCGCACCCGGTGGCGGAGGGGCTGGGTTGTCCGTGGAGTCGTGGGAGCACGCCGTCATCGCCACGGCGGCCGTCATCGAAGCGGCGAGCGCCAGGGCGGTACGCCGCTGTACCCGAGGTGTCCTGGTTCCGGCGGGGGAGTTGCTCGACATTCGTTATTCGTTCTTTCCTGTTCGACTTTCGCGCTCGATCGAGCGCTTCCGGCCCTGGCCGAGGGCGATGCTGCCGTTGCGGCTGTTCCCGTACGTCGGTTCACGAGCGCAGGGCCCGGACCGCGACCGTGCGCGACGCCCGGGCCGCCTGTAGGACCAGCGCGAGGCAGGTGGTGACCAGCGTCCCGGCGGCGAGTGCCCCGAGCGTGGCCCAGGGGAGGCCCGCCAGGACGCGGACGACGTCGGTCCGGGCGCCCAGGGCGATGGTGAGGCTCGACACGGCGACGAACAGCGCGCCGAAGACGATCGCCGTCCCCGCGTAGATCGCCCCCTCGTAGACCATCGACCGGGTGACCACGCCCGGCCGCGCACCGGCCACCGTCACGACGGCGGAGTCACGGGCGCGCTCCCGCCCGACGAGGGCGATCACGGCGAGGCCCCCGACCCAGGACACGACAAAGACCCAGCCCAGCACGACCAGGATGTCGTCCAGCCCGGCGCTGCCTCCGGGCATGACCTCCCCCATCACCAGGAAGAGGCCGACGAACGACAGGGAGAGCGCGAAGGGCAGCACCGTGGTGACGCTCCTCGCCGCGCGGGCCCGGCACGACTGCACGGCAAGGTGCCAGGCGACGCCGCGCGAGGGCACCAGCGCCGTCCAGAGCTTCATCAGCGGGGTGAGCACCCACGGCCCCATCAGCAGCAGCAGGCAGACGAGGAAGAGGTTCCCGGCGAACGCGAAGGCCGTCCGCTGGGCGAGCCCGCCCTTGAGGTCGAGGCCCAGGCCGGGGATCCACATCCCGACCACACCGGCGAGCAGGCACAGGGCGAGGCCGCCGCGGGCCACGCCCGGCCGTGCCGGGGGATCGGAGACGTCCCGGAAGGCGTGCATCTCCGGCGTCCTGGCGGCCCGCCGGGTGACGCCCCAGCCGCCGAGCAGGCACGGAACCAGTCCGCACAGCACGCTCACGCCGACGTACCAGAACCGGAACCCGACCGAGGCCCCGTGCAGTTCGAGTCCCGTCCCCTTCCACTGCGCGAGGGTGACACCCGCGACCAGCAGGGCGAGCGGTGCGGCCAGCGCGCCGGCCACCGCGCCCAGCACCACCGTCTCCGTCCGCAGGACGAACCTGACCCGGTGGCGCGGAATCCCGAGGATCACCCACAGGGCGTGCTCGCGCCGCTGGGTCGTCAGCGTCAGACCGACCGCGGAGGCGACGATGCCCACGGCGGCGAGCACGGTGAAGAAGACGATGTTGCCGCCGAGGGCGATCGACGCGGAGACCATCCGTGCGTCACCCGCCGCCCGCGCCGCCGAGACGGCGGTGAACATCGCGATGGCCGAGCCCGCCGAGCACGCCGCGCCGACCGTGGCGCACAGGAGCGTCCACCACCACATCGACGCCTGCCGGCGGATGTCCGACAGCACGAGCCGGATCACGACTGCTCCCCGCCCGCCTCGTCCGCCGACTGCGCGGCGAGGACGGCGTCGCCCACCGCGCGGGAGTCGCCACCGGGGATGACGGCGTGGACCCGCCCGGACCCCATCACCACGACCTGGTCGGCCCGCGCGGCCGCATGGGGGTCGTGGGTGACCATGAGCACCGTGCTCCCCTGCGCGGGGAGCGCCTGCAGCCAGTCGAGCACCACATGACCCGACTTGAGGTCGAGCGCACCCGTCGGCTCGTCGGCGAAGACGATCCGCGGCCGGTTCGCCACCACCCGGGCCACCGCGACGCGCTGGCGCTCGCCGCCGGAGAGGCGGTCGGGGCGTCGCCGAGCGTGCTTGGCGATGCCGAGCCGCGCCATGGCGTCCTCGACCCGAGCCCTGGGCACCCGGCGGCCGGCGAGCCGCGCCGGCAGGGCGATGTTGTCCTCGACCGTCAGCGAGCTGACGAGGTTGTACTCCTGGAAGACGAAGCCGATGTTCTCGCTGCGGAACGCGGCCTGCTTGCGGGGGCTGAGCGAGCGGACGTCCGTCCCGAGGATCTCGACGGACCCCGCGGTCGCCGGCTCCAGCCCGGCCGTGCAGAGCAGGAGCGTCGACTTGCCCGAACCGGAGGGGCCGACGACGGCGGTCAGCCGGCCTTCGGGAATCTCCAGGTCGATGTCGTGCAGGACGCGCGTCGTCTCGCCCCGGCGGCCGGGAATGGGGAATTCCGTCCGAAGGCCGTGCAGACGAATGCACGGCACGGGAGTGGTAGTGGCAGTGGTAGTGGAAAATGGCATGAATCAAGGAAAGCAGGGCCGGGCAGTGGAGCGCACGGGAGCCTGCACTGCTCTCGGAGGTAGACCTGGATCTACCGCCCGACCGATCCGAACTGTGCGAAAATATTGATCATGGCGCAGATTCGTGTTGCCCGGAGACTGCTGACCGAATTCGTCGCAGCGGCCGCCTTTCCGATTCTCCTGATTTCCGTTCTCGCTGCGCCGGTCTCGGTTCCGGTGGTGGCCGAACTGGACCGCTCCAGGGCGCAGTGGTGCGGAGCCCGGACGATGCCGCTGCGACCCGCCGACCGCAGCTGGCCGCAGTGGGTCGCCGGTCGGCTGCGGACACGGTCGGTGTGGCGGACCGACCTCCCGGTGTTCGTCACCGCGGCGCTCCTGTCCGCGCTCTCGCTGCTGGTGGGCTTCTTCGGATTCTTCGGCGCTCTGGCGCTGGTCTTCTCCCCCGTCCTCTGGGGTTTCGGCATCGCCGCGGAAGTCGGCCCTTTCACCCCGGCCGCCCTGTGGGAAACCCTTGTGGCGGTGCCCGCGGGATTCGCCCTCGGTGCGGTCACCGTGGGCGCGCTGGCCGGCGTCTCCCTGCTCCGCGACCTGCTCCTGCGGGCCTTCTCGGGGAGCCGCAACCCCGACCTGCTCGCGAAACTGGAGGAACTCCGCGTCAGCCGGGCCTCGCTGACGGCGGCCTTCGAGAACGAGCGCCGGCGCATCGAGCGCGACCTGCACGACGGCGCCCAGCAGGAACTCGTCGCGCTCGTCATGCGCCTGGGAATCCTGGAAGCCGCGGCGACGGCCACCGACCAGGAACGGATCGTCCAACTGGCCCGCCAGGCCCAGGCCCAGGCGGAGCGCGCGCTCGAACGGCTGAGGGAGACGGTGCGCGACATCCACCCCAGCGAACTGAGCGATCTCGGTCTCGTCGCCGCCGTCCGGGAACTGGTGGCCAGATCACCGTTGCAGGTCGAACTGACCAGCACCGGTACGGACGCCCGGCTCTCCTCGCCGATCGCCGCGGCCGTGTACTTCACGGTCTCCGAGGCCCTGACGAACATCGCCAAGCACGCGGGCGTCGGCCGCGCCCGGATCGAGCTGCGGTGCACCGAGGGCGGCGTCCGCGTCCGGGTGGGCGACGACGGCGCCGGCGGCGCGCGGATCAGCACCGGATCCGGGCTCTCCGGGCTGCGTGAGCGGATGCGGAGCGTCGGTGGGAACCTCGAAATCATCAGCCCGCCGGGCGGCGGAACGGAGGTCGTGGCATCCGCCCCGGCCCAACCCCCGTGGTGACGGAATTCGACGAAGGAATTCGACCGGGAAAAGCGATGGGAAATCGATTGTGAGAATCATCCTGGCGGACGACAGTCTGCTGATTCGCGCCGGAATCCGGGAGATCCTGGTTTCCAGTGCCCATGACGTGATCCGCGAATGCGAGGACGCCGACGAACTGGTCGCCGCCGTCGACGAACTCGCCGCCGCCGGAGCCGCCCCCGACCTGGTGATCACGGACGTCCGCATGCCGCCCGGGAACACCGACGACGGGCTCCGGGCCGCGATCGACATCCGGTCGCGGCACCAGGACCTGCCGGTCCTGGTCCTCTCCGCCTACGTCACGGGCCCGTACGTGCGCGAACTCCTGAACGGCCCGGGCGCCGACGGGGCGGTCGGCTACCTGCTCAAGGAGAAGGTGGGCAGAGTGGCGGACTTCCTGCGGGCCGTCGAGACGGTCGCCGACGGCGGAGTGGTGATCGACCCCGAGGTGGTTCGCCACGTCACCCGCGCCGACCCGCCCCGGGGCCCGCTCGCCCGGCTCACGACCCGCGAACAGGAGGTGCTCGCCCTCATGGCCGAAGGCCGCTCCAACGCGGAGATCGCGGCGGAGCTGTTCCTCTCGGGTGCTGCCGTGGCGAAACACGTGGGGAACGTCTTCCTGAAACTCGGCATGCCCTCCGGCGAGGACAACCGCCGGGTGAAGGCCATCCTGACCTGGTTCGCATACAACTAGGACGTCCACGCCGTGGCGTGCGGCGCGGTGCCGTCGTCGGCTTGCGGAGGTCGCGGGTGGTCGCCGGTGGTCAGCCGTAGGGGATGACGGCGAGGGGGCAGTGGACGTGGTGGATGGCGGCGTGGGCGACGGGGCCGAGGTGGTGGTGGCGGAGGGGGAGGTGGCGCAGGCGGCGGCCGAGGACGAGGAGGCGGGCGGTGGCGGCCGCGTCGACGAGTTCGACGGCGGGCTTGCCGCGGACCAGGTCGGTGGTGACCTCGACGTCGGGGTGGCGGCTCCGGAGCGGGGCCAGGGCGGCGGTGAGGCCGTCCCGTTCGACGCCGGAGACCTCGCGCTCCAGGCCGCCGATGGCGTCGAAGGCCATGTACTCGCTGCCGGCCGGCGGGGACCAGACGTGGACGACGCGTAGGGGGGCGGAGCGCAGGGCGGCGGCCCGGAACGCGAACTCCAGCACCTCCTCGGCGGGGTGGGTCAGGTCGAGGCCGACGGTGACCGGGCCGTCCGGTTCGTCGTGGTCGGCGCGGACCAGGACGACCGGGCAGGCGGAGCGGCGCAGCACCTCCTGGCTGACCGAGCCGACCAGGAAGCCGCGCAGGGTGCCGAGCCCGCGGGAGCCGAGGACGAGGAGGGCGGCGCGGTGCGAGGCGGCCTCCAGGGCCTCGACCGGGTCGGCGGACACGGCGGCGGAGGCGACGGGGAGGCCGGGCACCAGGGCGGTCAGGGCGGACTCGCGCTCGGCGAGGTGGGCCAGGGCGCGGTGGTAGGTCTGGTCGCTGCCGACCACGTCCCGCTTGGGCCAGGGCCAGGCCTCCAGGACCTCCAGGGGGACGGCGCGGCGCTGCGCCTCGTGGGCGGCCCACTCGGTGGCGGTGAGGCTCTCGGGGGAGCCGTCGAAACCGACGACCACCGGGCCGGTGGGGCCGGTGGCGCCGGTGGCGCTGGGGTCGACGGGGCCGGGGCCGGTGGCGCCGGCCGGCGGGGGATCGGACACGGGGAGCTCCTCGGGTTCCGCGGCGCGGGGAGGGCCGTACCCGGCCGCCGGGGCCGCCTCGGGACTGCGACCCCAGTATCGGCGGTGGGTGGGGACGGCACCTCCCGGGGCGCTCAGGCCTGCTGCGGGGCCGGGTCCGAGGGGGCCGGGTCCGAGGGGGTCGGGTCCGAGAGGGGCGGGAGGAAGCCGTCGGCGAGGGGTTCGCCGGTCAGGGCGGCGTCGACCCGGGCGTGGATGTGGGCGAGGGTGGTGGGGCAGGTGAGCGGCTGGTCGCGGTGGCAGTTGAGCATGTGGGTCAGGACGGCCGCAGCGTGCTCCAGGCGGCGGGCGCGGGCCAGCATCCCGGCGCGCTGGGCCTCCAGCAGGGCCCGGCGTTCGGCGGCCTGTGCGGTGGCGAGGACGGCGCTGGTGCCGGCCACCGGGATCATGCCGTCCACGTGCCAGAGCTGGACCAGGGCGAGGCGTTCCAGGGCCGCGCGGTCGTAGTAGCGGACCCGGCCGCGGCGGGTGGTGGGGGTGACCAGGCCGCACTCCTCGTAGTAGCGCAGGGCGGGGACGGAGAGGCCGAAGGCCGCCGAGACCTCGGTGATGGAGTGGAGGTCGGACATCCGTGGTTCCTTTCCGGGCTCGCCGCTTGCGCAGTCGCTCGCACCGCCCGCTCGCACCGCCCGCTCGCACTGTCCGCTTGCACCGCCCGCTTGCACTCAAGCGCACTTGAGCGAGAACGCTTAGGCAAGCCTAACTTCCGTGATGCGAAGGGTATCCGCCCATGCCTTCTCCGACCGCCGCAACGGTCAGCACGACCACACCGACACCGCCAGGGACAGGGACAGGGACAGGGGAAGCGACACCGACGGCGACTCGCGCGGCGCCGGCCTCCGGTGCGCTGCTGGTGCTCGGCTTCGTCCTGCTCAGCCTCAACAGCCGGGTCGCCTTCGGGCAGGTCGGCCCGCTCGCCCCGGTGGCCGGCTGGGGCGCGGGCACCGTCACCGTGCTGGCGCTGATACCCCCGCTCTGCATGGGCCTGTTCGCGCCGCTGGGCGCGCTGGCCCGGCGGCGGCTCGGCGAGGAGCGCGGGTTGTTCTGGGCGAGCGTGCTGCTGGTCGCCGGGGCGGTGGTGCGGACGCTGGGGATGCCCGGACTGTACGTGGGGACGGCGTTGGTGGCCGCCGCGGTGGCGGTGGTCAACGTGCTGATCCCGGTGTTCGTCCGGACCCGCTTCGCGCCCCGGCGGATCGGCACCATGATGGGCGTCTACGCGCTGTCCATGGGCGCCGGTTCGGCCGTGGTGGCCGCGCTGGTCGCGCCCGTCGCGGGCGCGTGGTCCTGGGAGGCGGCGATCGCGCTCGCCGTCGTCCCGGCGGTGCTCGCGGTGGTGGGTACGGTCCCGCAGCTGCGGGGCCCGCGGCCTTCCCCGGCGGCGGTCGCCCCCGGGGTGCGGCGGCCGGTCGGCCGGACGGCGCTGGCCTGGAGCCTGACCGCCTACTTCGGCATCCAGACCCTGGTCTTCTACGCCACCCTGGCCTGGCTGCCCACCATCCTGGTCGGCGCGGGAGTGAGCCGGACCACCGCCGGCACCGACCAGGCCGTGATGATCCTCGGCCTCGCCGTCGGCGGCTTCCTCGCGCCCGTCCTGGCCGCCGCCCGCCGGGACCAGCGTCCGCACATCCTCGGGGTGGTCGCGGTCTGCGTGCTCGGTCTGCTCGGCCTGCTGCTCGCCCCCGCCGCCGGGGCGCCGGTCTGGGCCGGGATCCTCGGCATCGGCATGGGAGGCGGGCAGGCCCTGGCCGGGGTGCTGTTCACCCGCCGGGGCACCGACCACGACCACGTCGCGGCGCTGTCCACGATGGCCCAGACCGGCGGCTACCTGATCTCCGCGGCGGGCCCGGCGCTGCTCGCCGTCCTGCACGGCTCCACCGGGGCGTGGACGGTTCCGCTGCTCGCGCTGATCAGCCTGCTGCTGGTGGGCGCGGTGCTGAGCATGCGGGCGGGGCACGACGGGGGTACGGCGGTGGGCGCGGTGGGGAGCGCGGTTCAAGGATTTTCTCGTCGCGCTGTCACACTCGGGCGCCGGGATCCGTCGGGTCGGTGAGAGCACACCGGACACCTGAGAGGAACACGACCATGAGCACCGACCTGAGCACCGACCCGAGCACCAACCGCGCCGACCGCACTGCCCGCTCGATCACCGCCGAGATCCCGCTGCGCCCCCGGATGGCCACCGACCCGAGCGCGCTGGTCCCCGAACTCGCCGACGTGTCGGCCGCGTTGTTCCGGGCGGTCGGCAACCGCTCGCTCCCGCGCGGCACCGTCAGCCTGGTCCAGCTGCGGGCCGGGCAGCTCGCCGGCAGCACCTACCTGACCGTCCTGCACACCGGGTTCCTGCGCAAGGCCGGTGAGTCGGAGGAGCGGATCACCTCGGTGGCCAGCTGGCAGGACTCGCCGTACCTGACCGCACCCGAGCGGGCGGCCCTGGCGCTGGTGGACGCCGTCCTGCGGCCGAACCCGGACGGCGAGCGGGTGTCGGACGAGCTGTACGCCGAGGTCGCCGCGCACTACGACGAGAAGGCGCTGGCCACGCTGATGCTGGCGATCGGCCAGGTGAACTTCTTCACGGCGATCGCGCTGATCGCCAAGCCCGTCCCCGGGAAGGCGTTCACCGACCCCTGGGCCTGAACTCCGAGGGTCTGAACTCCGGCCCGGGGGGGGGGGGGCGGGGGGCGGGGGGGGGCGCGGGGGGCGGCCGGGTCCCGCGTTTCAGCGTGCGGCCGCGTTTCAGCCGGCGGCGAGGAGGCCGGAGACCAGGGCGCGCAGTCCGTCGCGGTAAGTGTCCTGGGCGGTGAGGGCCTCCCAGTGGCCGGCGACCTGGGCCAGGCGGGGGTGGACGGCCGGGTCGAGGCCGGCGAAGACCTGCTCGCGGTAGGTGGGGCGGTCGTCGGCGGTGCGGCGCCTGGCGGCGGTGGTGCGGACCACGATCTCCCCGGCGGTGTAGTACCAGATCGCGCGGTAGCCCTGGGCGGCGCGTTCCGGGGTCAGGCCGCAGTCGACCAGTCCGTCGACGATCTGCTCGACGAACCAGAGGGCGTGGGTGGAGAACAGGTCGTCGGCGGCCAGGACTTCGACGATCCAGGGGCAGGCGGCGAGCGCGTCGTGGATCGCGGCGGCCGCGGTGAGGACGCGCTCGTGCGGGTCGGCCGGGAGTTCGACCGGGTGGAGGGTGCGGGCGGCGTAGTCGTCGAGCAGCAGGACGAGCAACTCCTCCTTGTTGCGCACGTGGTGGTAGAGCGCCATCGGGGTGCTGCCGATGTCGGTGGCCAGGCGGCGCATGGTCAGTCGCTCGACGCCCTCCTCGGCCACGATCCGGCGGGCCGTCTCGACGACCTCCTCCCGGGAGATGCGGGGAGGACGGCCGGTGGCCTTGCGGGGAGTGGGGGAGGGCTGCTGCATGCCCTCATCATGCCCCGTCCGGGGGGTCCGTGGTGCCTCGCCCGCCCTGTGCGGCTCGACAGGGGAGAGCCTCCGGGGGTACTTTCCTTACATGTACAGAAACTCGCGAGGCCGACCCGGCCTGGTGCTCGCGGCGGTCACCGTCGCCCAGTTCGTCTTCGCCCTCGACATGTCGGAAGAACTCCGACTGGAAGGAACCTCCTCATGACCACCACCCCGATCGCCGTCGTCGACCTGTTCGCCTCGGCGCTGCACTTCCGCCCCGACGGCGAACTGCGGTCCACCGAACGGCGGATGGCCGGCGGTGGTGCCGGCACCGAGGGCGCCTGGCAGGTCGCGGCGTTCCACGTGGAGACCGACGCCGACGTGCACGCCGACCACTGGGAGATGCACCCGGAGGCGGAGGAGGCGGTGTGCTGCCTGGCCGGCGGTGCCCGAGTCTTCTTCCGGCCGGTCGAGCCCGGAGCGGCCGAGGAGTCGGTGCGGCTGACGGCCGGGAGCGCCGTGGTCGTCCCGCGCGGCCGCTGGCACCGGCTCGAACTCGACGGCCCCAGCGACCTGATGTCGATCACGCTGCGGGCGGGGACCCGGTTGGAGCGGCGGGGCGCCGAGGGCTGACCGCCGGGCCGGGGTGGCCGGTAGGCGCGGCGCGGATCCCGGGAGGGTTACTGGAACGCGGCGACGGCCCTCCGCCCGTCGGGTGGAGGGCCGTCGTGTGGCAACCTGCGGCGTCCGGGTCGGATGACGGATCGTCAGACTGCGGCGCGGGCGGCCTTGGTGCGGGCGGAATCGAAGACGGCGGCCGGGTTCCCGTAGTACAGCCACGGGCCGGCGATCTCCCGGCCCATCCCGCGGAAGAGGTCCAGGGCCTGCGCCGGGCGGCCGTTCTCGATCAGGGCGTGGGCGATCCAGCCGCGCGCCGCGACGATGCCGGGGTGGGCGGGGTCGGCGGCCGCCAGGTCGAGCAGGGCCGCGTCCACGGCGGCCGTGTAGGCGGGGGAACGGTAGAGCGAGGAGGCGGACCTGTCGCGCAGGATCTGCTCCCAGTACGCCCGCAGCTTGAGTGCTGTCAGCAGGCTGCCGGCCGGTGCGCCGGCGATCGCCTTGTCGGCGAACTCGTGCATCAACTCGTTGCTGCCGAGCCACTTCTCGCACCAGTACTGCAGGGCGGAGGTGTGCGCGCCGATGTGGTGGGGCTCGCGGGCCACGATCTCGGCCCACAGCGCGCGGTAGCGCTCGTGCGACCAGCCCTGGCCCATCGCGATCGACTGCTGTGCCACCCAGGCGTTCGGGTCCCCGGCCGGGGCGAGCCGGACCGCCTCGTACGACACCTCCTCGGCCTCCTGCAGCACCTGGTGGAAGCCCATGGCCTGCTCGCGGGTCACCTGCGAGGCGTACTTCGCGGTGCGGATCTGCCACGCCCGCTTGACCAGCGCCTCGGTGTGCACCTGGGCGGCCTGGGGGTTGTCCGGCTGCTCCTCGCGCCAGTCCCGGAGCCAGCCGTCGTCGGTGGCCGCGAGGCGGCTGAACGGGCCCATCCGGGAGTAGCGGGTGCTCCAGTCGCCGTCGCCGCCCGAGAGGTGGGCGGCGGCCGGGCGCCAGTCCCCGGCCCTGGCCGCGTCCAGCGCCGCCCGCGCCGCCGGGTCGGTGGGTTCGTCGCCCACCTCGACCAGTTCGGCGCGCGGCACCAGACCCGCCGCGGCCGCTTCGAGCCCCCTGGAGGCCTTGCGGCGCTTGTTGAGCCAGAGGCCCAGCCTGACGAGGAGGATGACGAGGGGGACGATGACGAACGGGTGGGACATGTACCTGCTTCTCCACGGAACTTCTTCGCACAGGTGTGCGTTCGGTGAAGATCGTACCGTTCGGGTACGGAGCCGTGAACGGTGTGCGCATCGAAGGACCGTCCGGGTTTCCGCTGCTCCTCGCACGCGCGTCCGGCCCGGGGGGTGAACGATCGCCGGGTCGCGCCGATCCCCGGGCGGAGGCGGTAAGTTGGCGGCTGCCGATTGTGGGGAGGACCACTGACGTGAGCACCGACGAGGCTGCGCTCGGCAGCGCCGTCAAGGCCGTCATCGCCGCCGTGAGTGCCGATGACGTGGCCGGGCTGTACCAGGCGGTGATGCCGCCGGCGGGTGAGGACACCCCTCCGGCCGAGGTCGCCCGATGGTTCGGGCTGCTCCTCGTCCACCTGGCGCTCACCGCCGCGTCCGCTTCGGAGCTGGAGCGCGGCAGTTCCCGGGAGACGGTCTCGGAGTGGCTCGGGGAGGTGCTGGGGCCCGTACCGACCCCGGCGCTGCTGCGCGCCGGGGATCCGAGCCGCATCGACCACGTCGAGGCGGTGAGTGCCGCGGAGAGCTACGCCCGGTGCCGGGAGTACGCCGTCGACCTGATCCGGCTGGGCCTGGTCGACCCGACCGAGGAACCGGACGAGCGGGGCGTCGACGCCCACTGCGCGGTGACGAACGACAAGCAGATGCGGATCACCGTGATGGCGATGCTCGGCCGCCTCGGCGCCGGTCCCGGCGTGCGCGGTTGACGGAGCCGCGCTTCGTCGTGGGGCCGGGCTACGCGCTGTACCAGGGGCCGCTGGCGGACAGCGCGCCGCACCGGCACGCCGCGTTCCAGGTCGCCGTGGCGGCGCCGGGCGGCGAGGTGACGATCGCGGACGGCGCCGGGGTCAGGCACCGGGGTGAGGCGGTGGTGGTGGCGCCGATGGTGCGGCACCGGATGGCGCCGACCCGCCGGGTGCTGGTGTTCTACGTCGACCCGCGCTGCGCGTTCGCGGACCGCCTGCGGGCGGAGCACGTCGACGGCGTCCGGGTGGCGCCCCGGTGGCGGGAGTTGACGGAGGAGGACGTCCGTCCGTCCGGGGTGCTGCCGTCGGCCGAGGTGGACGCCCGGCTGCGGGCGGCGATGGAGGCGCTCGCGGACGACTGGGTCGCGCTGCCGGGGCTGGCCGCGCAGGTCGGGCTCTCGCCGCAGCGGCTACGGGCGTTGGCCCGGCGGCAGTTGGGGGTGCCGCTGGCGCGCTGGCGGATCTGGCTACGGCTGGCCCGCGCGGCCGACGCGTTGGGCGAGGGATGCACGCTCGCCGAGGCGGCGGTGGCGGGCGGCTTCGCGGACCAGGCGCACTTCACCCGGCAGATGCGGGAGATGACCGGGCTCACGCCGTCGCAGGTGCTGCCGGTGCTGCGCGCCTCGGGCCCGGGCCGAAGGTCGCCGGGCCCGAGCGGTTCGCGCCCGGCGGCCTGCTCGCTTCCGGCCTACGCGCGGTGGGCCTAGGCGCGCCCGGCCTACCCGCGGTGGGCCACGTAGATCGACATCGAACCGGTGACCGTCGCGACCGTCTCGGCCTCGCGCACGCCGTGGAACCCGGCCTCGGCGATCAGCCGCGGCAGGATGCCGTCCGCGTTCGGCTGGGTGTCCTCCTTGCCGTCCGCCAACTGCACGATGCGGAAGGCCAGGCGCATGGCCGTCGTGCGCTGGCGCCCGTAGTCGGCGATCACCAGCTTGCCGCCGGGGCGCAGCGCCGCGTGCATGGACGCGAGGACGGCCCGCTTCATGGGGACGGGGCACTGGTGCAGGACGAGGCTGGAGACGACGGTGTCGGCGGCCCCGGTGCCGACCAGATCGGCGACGGCGTCGCCCATGCCGGTCAGCCACTCGGGGCCGGGGCCGGTGGTGGAGCCGGTGGCGGCGGCCTTGCGGCGGGCCAGTTCGAGCGTGCCCGGGTCGGGATCGACGCCGATGACGCGGGCACGCGGCTCGACGCGGTTGAGGAGCAGCGCCAGCGAGCCGGTGCCGCAGCCGACGTCGACGATCACGTCCTCGGGGCGCGGGGCCGCGTGCATGGCGAGCAGGCTGCGCCAGAGGCGTTCGCGGGTGAGGGAGACGATGGGGTCGTAGAGGCGCAGCGGGGCGAGGCGGCCGGCGGCGGGGGTGAAGGCGCGATCGGTCATGAGGGCCAGTCTCGGGGGCGGGCGCCGTGAGGTCTTGAACGAATCGCTCGCCCACCACGCCGGCAGCGCGGGGGAGCGGCCGCCGCGGGTCAGCGGCGCCGGCCCGCGTAGGCGGGGGAGACCAGCGCGATCAGCACCGCGGCCACGCCGACCTGGAGCAGGTGCCGGATCCAGTCGATCCCGCCGGTGTGCCGCACTCCGAAGTACGAGGCGGCGGCATTGCCGAGCACCGCTCCGGCCGCGCCGACCAGGATGGTCAGCCACAGGGGCACGGGCTGGCGGCCGGGCAGCACGAGCTTCGCCAGCAGGCCTACCACCAGTCCCGCGACCAGGGCCCACAGAATCGTCATGGTCTCTCCTTCGGGTCGTTGTCGTTCTTCGTCGTTCTTCGCCAACGCCCGCCGTCTGCCCCGTCCTTGGGACGTCATGCCCGTCGCCCTGAGTTTCGGGCCGGGGGGTTTGGCCGGCCGGATCGGGGTCACACGAGGAACGGGTCGGCAGGGAACGGCCCGGACGGCACGGCCTCCTCCCCTCGGGGCCGCCGTTCGGGCCGCCGCCGACAGTTCAGAGCCCGGCCACCGTGACGACCGCACCCGGCGGCCGGGCGGCCCGGGGGGGGGGCGGGGGGGGCGCCGCCCCCGGGGCGGGGGCGGCCGGGGGCGGGCGT
>NZ_JBHYGR010000107.1:27897-31644 GCF_042738155.1 Kitasatospora sp. NPDC059088
TGGGGCCCCCCGCCCACTGTCCCCCCCCGGCCCCCGGTCCCCCCCCCCCGGGGGGGCGGG
This sequence comes from Kitasatospora sp. NPDC059088, assembly GCF_042738155.1. Classification (NCBI taxonomy): domain Bacteria; kingdom Bacillati; phylum Actinomycetota; class Actinomycetes; order Kitasatosporales; family Streptomycetaceae; genus Kitasatospora; species Kitasatospora sp. NPDC059088. The sequence goes on from NZ_JBHYGR010000107.1 coordinate 27,958, forward strand.
GGGGCCGGGGGGCGGGGGGGCCCCCCCGGGCCCGTTGGACGGTCAGCCGAGGGCGTCCAGGTGCCGGTGGAGTTCCTTGTGTCCCGCCGCGTCGGGGTGCAGGCCGTCGACGAGCAGGTGGGGCTGGTCGCGGAGCGGCTCCCACAGGTCGAGGAAGTCGAGGTGGTGGTCCGCGCACCAGGCCCGCAGGGCCGTGCGCAGGGCGAGCGCCCGGTCCGTGGTGAAGCGCAGGCCCTCGTAGTCGCCGGTGCGGGTCTCGTCGAGCCAGACCGGCCCGACGACGACCAGGCGGGCGTTGTGCCGCCGGGCGGTCGCGGCCAGCGAGTCGAGGTGGGCGGTGAGGTGGGCGAGCCCGTCGTGGCCGTCGCCGGGCCCGGCGAGCGGCACGGCGGAGTCGTTGATCCCCGCCGCCACGATCAGCGTGTCCGGGTGACGGGGAGGTAGGAGCGCGGGGGTCTGCGCGCTGACGTCCGCCAGGGTGCTGCCGGGGACGGCGAGGTTGAAGACCCGGTTCTGGGTCTCGTTCGCCGCGATGTGGGCCGCCGCCAGGTGCCCGGTCCAGCCGCCCTGGGGGTCGCAGCGCCCGTAGGCGATGCTGTCGCCGACGATGACGATGCGTGCCGCCGAGCGCAGCGGGTTCGCGTCCAGGTAGGCCCAGGCGGTCTCGCCCGAGGTGAGCAGGACCTGTCGCCGGGCGTAGTCGGCGACCTCGTACGCGTCGGCCGCGGCCAGCTCCTCGTCGGTCAGCCGCAGGACGGCGCCCTCGACCGTGCTGCCGAGCCTGCGTTCCAGGGTCAGGTGCACGTCCTGGCCGCTGGTGGCGATGACGGCCTCGTCGGTGATGGCGAGGGGCCTGGTCGCGTACCCGGCCAGGGCGGCCGGGGTGGTAGCGACGGTGCGCCCGAAGAGGGCGGTCTGGACCTGCCGGTCCAGCAGCGTGCCGAAGGAGAACAGGAGGTGGGGCTGGGACTCGGTCACCGTGACGCCGTGGCCTTTCACTTCTTTCGGAATGATCAACTCACTGTAGGCGGCCTGCCCGGCGGCTCGCACGCCCCCGGTTCTCGCGGGGGCGGGAGCGTGCCCGTCAGCCGTGGTCGAGGGCGTTCGGCAGCCCCTGCCGGTAGCGGACCTCGTCCTGCTGCTGGAGGGCGGCCAGCTCCGGCGGCTGGTACAGCGGCCACACGGTGCAGCGCGGGGCCGGTGAACCGTCGGCGTCCAGCAGGGCGTTGACCGCGCGGCGGGCGGATTCGTTGGCGCCCTCCATGGTGGCCAGGTCGATGTCGGTGGCGACGTAGTCGCCGGCCAGGAACAGGTTGGGTACGGCGGTCGCGGCGGCGGGGCGGTGGTCCAGGGTGCCCGCCGGGTGGACGAGCAGCTGCTCGCGGTTGGCCGGGGCGGGGCCGCCGAGGCCGGTGACGGCCGGGTCCATGAACCAGCCGACCAGGTCCGCGTCGTCCAGGACGGTCCGGCCGCCGGTGTTGAGGGATTCCTTGAGCTGGGCCCAGGTCTCGCGCACCACCTCCTCGCGCGAGCACTTGAGCGCGGGCCTGCCGTACAGGATCCCCGGCGCGTCCCACTGCGAGACGATCGCCGAGAGGCACTCGGCCGCCTGCCCGTCGCCGTAGTCGCGGCGGAAGTCCCGGCCGGGCCAGAACTGGGCCTGGCCGATGCAGGTGACGGCCCAGGGCGAGTCGACCAGGTCGACGTGGCCGTGCACGATCGGGGTGCGGCCACGCAGGTAGAACTGGACGCCGACCATCCAGTCGGTGCGCAGCAGGTCGCAGCGTGCGAGCTGGGGGTCGGCGGCGCGCAGGCCGGGGCCCCAGGTGGCCCGGGCGTGCTCGACGGGCATCGCGCTGACGTAGTGGTCGGCGACCACGGGGGCGCCCGCGCCCCGCAGCCGGACACCGCTGATCCGGCCGTCCCGGTACAGCAACTCCTCGACCTCGGTGTCGAGTTCGAACCGGACGCCGAGGGCGCGCAGCCGCTCCTCCCAGGGGTCGATCCAGGCCTCGCTGGTCGGGGCGTTGAGGACGCGGTCCGGTTCGCCGTCGTTGCCCCGGCCCAGGACGTTGTAGACGAAGGCCTGGAGGACCCGGGCGACGGTGCGGGTGCTGGCCTCCTCGGCCTTGGTCGCGACGATGTTGCGGGTGATGCCGACGCCCAGCAGGCGCTGGTAGTCGTACGACATCTCGCCGGCCCGGATGAACCGCCACCACGGGACGTGCTCCCACTGCTCGCGGCGGCGCGGTTCACAGCTGGTGAAGTGGACCAGCAGCCGGTTGACGAAGTAGGCCACCTCGGTGGCCGGCAGGTGCAGTGCGGTGTCCAGCAGGCCCGTCAGCGTCTGGAGCAGCGCGTCGGGCGTCAGCTCGCCGAGCGCCGGGGGAGCGGTCACGGTGCGGAACGGCAGCCGCAGCGCGGGGCGGTCGCCGGAGCGGGGGAACAGCTCCTCGGTCGCGTTCACCAGGTTGTCGTGGACGGTGCTCGCTCCGGTTGCGCCGGCCGACCCGCCCGGCAGCGGGATCCGGCGCAGGGTGTCCGGCAGGTTGCGGTAGAAGCCCGGGAAGAAGCGGAAGCCGTGCTCGCCCGGCAGCGGGCGCCGGCCGCCCCGGGCCGTGCCGGGCACGGCCATGCTGCGGGCCTTGCCGCCGAGCACGTCGTTGCGCTCGTACACCGTCACCCGGTAGCCGCGCTCGGCCAGCTCGTGCGCCGCGCTCAGCCCGGCGACCCCGCCGCCGAGTACGGCGACCCGCCGCCCCGCCCGCCCGTCGGGCCGGTCCGGGGCGGGGCGGTCCGGCGCCGGTCGTTCCGCCGCCCGGGCCGGTGCGGTGGCGGTGAGGGTGAGGCCGGTGGCGGCCCCGGCGGCCGTGGTGAGCAGGGCGCGCCGGGTGGGGGCGGCCGTGGTGGTCGTTCGCATGCCCGGTCAACGAGCCCGCGCGAGTGCCGGGTACGGCCGGGCCCGTGGTGATGCCCGGGCCCGGCTCCACGCCGGGACCGCCATGACCCCGGGGGCGGTTCAGGCCCGCAGGGTGTCGCCCGGGGCCTGTCCGTAGGCGGTGCGGTAGAGGCCGGCGAAGTGTCCCTGGTGGGCGAAGCCCCAGCGCATGGCGATGCCGGTGACGGTGGCGGTGGCCGGGTCGGCGGCGAGCAGGTCCCGATGGGCCGCGTCCAGGCGGACCAGGCGGAGGTGGCCGAGCGGCGTGGTGCCGAGGTGGCGGCGGAAGGCGTACTGGAGGGCCCTCGGGGTGACGAAGGCGGCCCCGGAGATGTCCGCGAGGGTGACGTCCCGCTCGGCGTTCGCCTCGATGTAGGCGATCGCCCGGCGCAGGGTGGCCGGGGTGGCGTCGGTCCGGTCGGCGGGCACCGGATCCGTGCGGCCGGTGTGGGGCAGGGCCGCCAGGGTGGCGGCGGCGAGGTGCTGGGCGGCGGACGCGACCAGCAGTTCGCTGGCGCAGGCGGCCGGATTGCCCAGGACGTGGTCGCGTACGTAGGCGACCACCGCGCCGAGTTGCCGGTTGGAGGCCTCGTCGACCGGCCGGAGCCCGGTCAGCCGCACCGGGCCCCGGCCGTCGGCGCCCACGGGGGGGACCGGCTCCAACCGGCTGGGGGGGAACCAGGCGGTGGGGTGTCCGGGCCGCCGGGCCCCGCCCCCGGCGGGGGGGGGCGGGGGGGGGGCCCAGGAGG
>NZ_JBHYGR010000107.1:31654-33477 GCF_042738155.1 Kitasatospora sp. NPDC059088
GTTTTTTTTTGTGATATCTCTGTGTGGGGCGGGGGGGCGCCCCGCGCCCGGGGCGGGCCCCGGCCCCCCCCCCCGGCCCCCCCCCCGTCGGCGCCCACTGGGTCGACGGCCTCCAGCAGGCTGCTGTCGAACATGGCGATGGTGTAGCGGGCCGTCCGGACCTCGCCCCGGTACGGGGCGTCCGGCGGGGCGACCAGGAAGGTCTCGCCGGGGCCGAACACCGTTTCCCCGCCCGGCCCGGTGCGGTCGGCGAGGGTCCCGGTGTGCATGCTGATCAGGCAGACCCGGCCGAGGCTGTCCGCGGTGTAGGCCAGGTCGTAGCCGAAGGACAGCCGGTCCACGCTCAGCGACCCGACCGAGCGGCGGCTGATGCTGGTCCGGGCGTCCGCCACCGACTTGCCGATCCGCATCGGCGTGTAGGCCGTGGACAGGAACTCCTCCGTGGCCTCCCTGCTCGCGCTGTCGAACGACAACGACTCGACCATCCCCACCACCCGTCGTCGGCGCGGCAGCCCCGAGCTGCGCGGTCGGTGCCGACGCTACGCGCCGGGCGGCGGGACGCAAAGCCGGGCCGTCGCGCTCCTGGCCGGGCCCGTTTCGTTTCCGGCGCTGTCCGGGGTCCGCTGCTTCGCTCCCGCAGCTGCGGGTGGAACGGACGGTGGAACAGGGTGGGATCGGTGCCCTCCCCCCCCCGGGCGCCGAGTGCCCATCGGGAAGGATCGCCATGACCGTGCGCAGGGCACAGCAGGCCCGGCCGCCGAGCTCCGGCGCCGACCTGTCCGGACAGCTCGCGGAGCTCGTGGCGGAGGCCGAACGACAGTTCCAGGAAGGGCTGTTGGCGTTCACCGCGCAGGACGCGGCGCTGGCCCGGAGGATCGCCGACGACCTCGTCCGGGCCGTCGGCACCGCTGCCGGGCAGGAGCGGTTGCCGGTGATCGACCGGCTGGAGGACGTCCGTGAAGCGCTCGCCGTGATCGCCGTCGGCATCGCCCGCACCCACGGCCAGCTGGCCTGGTTCCTCGCCCGGGCCAGTACCGTGCTGACTCCGGTGCTGGCCTGGCGGTCGCTGCCCGCGGACCGGCAGCGGTCCTTCGGCACCGTCGTGCCCGGTATCGGCGAACTGGCCGACGCCGAGACCGCCGTCCGTCGGCTGGCTGCGGGGCTCACCCGGGTCGGCACGGCGGGCGTCGCTCCGCAGCCCGGCCCGAAGGTGGGTCCGGACGGCGTGGGTCCGGACGGCGTGGTGCCGGACAGGGTGGTGCCGGACGAACCGGCGTCGGACGGCCGGGTGCCGGGCAGTCTGGCGCCGGACGCGGTCGCGTGACGTCGGCGGGCGGCCCGTCCGGCTGATTCAGAAATAGATGATTCGGGCACCCGCCCAACCGTCCGACCACGGCCACTCAGGAAGGGGCGCTGATCATGACCACGCGTGACGACCACCGGACCCAGCCGGACGAACCGGCGGAGGAGCGGTCCGCCGAAGAACGTTCGATCACGGCCCCCACCCCGGCCGACGTCCGGGAGAAGGCGGCCGGGCCGGTCGGGGACCGGGAGCGGTCCGCCGAGGAGCGTTCGATCATCGCCCCGACCCCCGCTGACGTCCGGCGCAGGGCCGAAGGGCAGCACGATGCCGACGAGGGTGCACCGGAGCCGCCCGGAGCGGACGCCGTGTCGCCCTGACGAGCCGCCGCCGACTCCCGCTCCGGCATCCGTGGGGGGGGCCGCCCCCGGCGCGGGGGGGGGCGGGGGGGGGGGGGGGTGGTGGGGGGGGGGCGGGGGGCACGGGCGGGGGAACCACGAGGAGAGGGGGGGGGGGGCGGGCC
>NZ_JBHYGR010000108.1:0-12390 GCF_042738155.1 Kitasatospora sp. NPDC059088
GGGGTGGTCTGTGCTGCTCTCCCTTCTGGGGGGGGCGCGCGGTGGGGGCCCCGGGCCCCCCGCCCCCCGCCCGGCCGCCGCCCCCCCCCCCCCCCCGGTCCCGGGTGCGGTGGGGTGGGGGGATCGGTCGGGGATGGGTCAGCTTCCGACGCGCTGGGCCACGCAGAGGATGTTGCCCTCGCTGTCCTTGAACCAGGCGGCGCGCATGCCCTCGCCCTCGGCGACCCCGTTGACCGTCTTGAGGCCGGGGAAGTCGTACTCCTCGAAGGTGATGCCGCGCTCACGCAGGGCGGCCATCTCGCCGTCGAGGTCGGCGACCTTGAAACTGGCGAGGGTGTGGGCGGCCTGGCCGCCGCTGGGGGTGCGGTAGATGGTGAACTGGGTCGCGCCGCATTCGCCGGTCAGCTCCTCCTCGCCCTCCTCGACGACCTTGAGGCCGAGGGCATCGGTGTAGAAGGCCTTGGCGCGGGCGAGATCGGTGGCGGGGATGACTGCTTGCAGCGGTCCGTCTCCAAGCATGGTGGTTCGCCTCCTCTCGGTTACCAGGCTAGGGAGGTACGCGGCCGGGCGCCCGGTGGGCCGGGGAGCGCTGCGGGCCGTGCGCGGCCGGTCACACGGGGGTGCAGGCGCGGGCGGCCGGGGCGGCGGGGGCGCGGACGGTCAGGGCGAGGGCGGACGGTCAGCCGCCCCGAGTCCACTCCTGCGGCACCCGTTCCAGTACGCCCGTGCCGAACAGCTCGTACAGCGGCAGCGTCTCCAGGTGGACGTACCCGATGTGGCAGTCGCAGACCGGCAGCGGGCAGGGGCGCGGCCGCAGCCGGGCGCGGTAGCTGCCGTCGTAGAGGTTGCCGAGGACGTCCCGGACGAAGTGGCAGCGGCGCACCGTGCCGTCGCCGTCCACGGAGAGCACCGAATCGCCGGTGCGGCAGGGCAGCCCGGCGCTCGGATGGGCGTGCCGGCTGTAGCCGAAGTGCGGGTCGATGGCCGTCCACTGCGCGGCCTCGGCATCGGTGTAGCTGCGGCCCTCGGCCGCGTTGATCCACAGGTACACCTCGGGGGCGAGCGCCGCGCGCAGCCGACGGGCCTCGGGGAGGTGGTCCGGCTGCCCGACCACGCCGACGCTGTACCGCACGCCCAGCGCGTCCAGCTCGCGGCACTTGGCGAGGAAGCGGTCGAAGGGCACCTGGCCGGGGTGGTAGGTGACCCACAGGGCGAGGGTGGCGGGGTCGGCCTCGGCCAGCCACCCGGTACGGCAGCTCAGGTTGGTCTGGATCGCGACCCGGCGCACGTGCGGGAGCCGGCTCAGCTCGACCAGCGCGCGGCGGTACCAGGAGCGGACCAGGCCCTCGCCCCAGGGGGTGAACAGCAACGACAGGGTGTCACCGGTGCCCGCGCGGGCGGTGGCCCAGGCGGTGAAGCGTTCCAGCGCGGCCCGGTCGGCGCGCAGCTGCTCGGGCGAGTCGCGGCGCTTGGCGAACGGGCAGTAGGGGCAGTCGTAGTCGCAGGAGGCGAGCGGGCCGCGGTAGAGCAGGGTGAGGTCGCGCGGCCGCGCCGCGTCGGGGGTGCCGGCGGCGGCGTCGGCCTCGACCGGGGCGGCGGGGTTGGTGGGGGCGACGGAGGGCATGCCGAGGAAGGTCATTTCGCCTCGTAGCCCGTCATCAGGGCCCGGACCCCGGGCGAGAACAGCAGCGGCCCGACCGCGTCCGAGTGGGCCAGGCCCTCCGGGGTGAGCCGTAGCCGCTCCGGGTCGGCGGCCAGCCAGCCGCGCTCGGCGAAGCCCGCCAGCTCCGCGGCGAAGTCCTCGGCCGGCGAACTGCCGAAGCGGGCGCGGTAGTCGGCCAGGGGCATGCCCTCGGCCTGGAGCAGCGACTGGACGAGGTGGCGGCGACGCGGCTCGCCGCCGTCCATCCGGAAACCGTGTTCGGCGTGGTGGAAGTCCTCGGTGGTGACGAAGCGGTCGATGATGCTGCGCACCTCGGTGGCGTTCACCGCGTAGTCGAAGGAGTAGTGCAGCCGCGAGGTGTAGGAGCGGGCGCCGCAGCCCAGGCCGACCATGCCGTCGGTCTGGCAGGCGTACTCGCCCTGGCCGGCCTGCGGGGAGGCCGCGCGGCGGAACATCCGCATCGACACCTGCTGGTAGCCGTTGGCCAGCAGGTGGTCCCGGCCGGACCGGTAGAGCGCGAGCCGGCGGGTGTCCCAGGCGGCGGCGCTCTCCTGCTCGCCGCGCCGGGCCAGGCCGGTCAGCGGGCGGACGTACAGCGGGTAGAGGTAGAGCTCCTCGGGCTGCCAGTGCAGGGCCGCGTCCAGTGAACGCAGCCAGCTCGCCTCGGTCTGGCCGTCGATGCCGTAGATGAGGTCGATGTTCAGCACCGGTATCCCGGCGGCCCGGATCCGGGCCAGGGCGGCCTCCACCTCGGCGCGCTTCTGCGGGCGGACGGCCGAGCGGGCCTCGGTGTCGTCGAAGGACTGCACCCCCAGGCTCAGCCGGGTGGTGCCGCGGGCGGCCAGCACCTCCAGCCGGTCGGCGGTCGCGGTGGCGGGTGAGGCCTCCACGGAGAGCGGCACGGCCCGCAGGTCGGCGCCCATCCGCTGCTCGGCGATGTCGCACAGCCGCTCCAGCTCGGCGGCCGTCAGATACGTCGGGGTGCCGCCGCCGAACGCGGCCAGCGCGAACCGGGCGTCGCCGTCCAGGGCCGAGCGCACGGCGTCGGCCTGGCGCTCCAGGGCGTCCAGGTAGGCGGTGGTCAGGCCCTCGGGGCTGCCGATCCGGGTGAACAGGTTGCAGAAGCCGCAGCGGACCTCGCAGAACGGGACGTGCAGGTAGAGCGAGAGCGCGTGCTGCGGCTCCCCGGCCCAGAGCTCGCCGAGCAGCGGGCGCTCGGGCAGCGGGCGGTAGGCCGTCTTGTGCGGGTAGGCGTAGACGTAGGACTGGTACGGCGAGTCGGGGAGCGGGGGTGCGGTGATCATGCGCGCTCCTCGGGGATGGAGGGGATGGACGGAGTGGAGGCGGGGGAGGGGGCGGTGGCAGTGCCGTGGCCGGCCGGGACGGTGAAGTGGGCGTACGGGACCGTCCAGACCACCTCGTGGCCGATCCGGTGCCCGGTGTAGCCGTCCTCGCCGTACGCCGTGCCGTGGTCGGAGCAGACGACGGCGAAGCAGGGGCGGCGGGCGCTCATCGCGGTGAAGAGGCGGCCGATGTGGGCGTCCACGTACTCCAGGGCGGCGGCGTGGCTGGCCCGCGAGTCGCCGTGCTCGCGGGTGGCACCCGGCAGGTGGAACCAGTTGGGCTGGTGCAGCGCCGAGACGTTCAGGAACAGGAACAGCGGCTGGTCGGCGGGCTGTTCGGCGGCGACCCGCTCGGCCCGGGCGACCTGCTCCTCGAAGGAGGCGGGGGAGGCCACGCCCATCGAGGGCTCCCAGTGGCTCTCCTGGAACAGGCCGGGCAGGACCGAGCCGAGCGGGCCCTGCTTGTTGAAGAAGCCGACGCCGCCGATGCAGACCGTCCGGTACCCGGCCGCCCCCAGAGCGGTCGGAAGGTCCGCCGCGTCGAACACCCAGGTACGGGTGGCGGTGCTCTCCGAACCGGCGAAGCGGGCCGCGAACAGGCGCGGGTGCGGGCCGCCGGGAGCGGCCGGGGTGGGCAGGAAACCGGCCATGATCGCCTGGTGGGAGGCGTAGGTGAAGCTGCCGGGCGCATGCCGGCGCTCCCACCGGCCGCCGGGCAGGAAGGCGGCGAGGTTCGGGATCCGGCCGGCCCCGGCCAGCTCCTCGGCGACGTCGAAGCGCAGCGTGTCGAGGGTGACGAGCAGCAGGTCGTGGCTGCCGACCACCGCGTTCATGTCGGGGTTCGGGGCGGCCGTCTCGGGCGTGGGCTGGTGGTTCATCGGGAGGGTTCCATGCTCTGGTGGTGCGTCGGGGCGGGGGAGCGGGGCTCTGTGCGGTCGGTACGGGTGGTGGGGTCGGGGCGCCGGGCGAGGGCGGCGAGCTGGGCGCCGTAGGTGTCGAGGCCCTCGGCCGGGCCTCCGGGCAGGCCGGTCAGCCCGGGCAGCAGGTCGCCGAAGGCGTTCACCTCGCCGACCAGGGCGCGGCGCCAGCCCGCGGTGGGCAGGACGTCCACCCCGACCATCGGGGAGCCGGGGAAGCAGGCCGCCGCCCGCTCGGCCGTCTCCAGCAGCGTGGGCCAGGCCGGGCCGGCCGCCTCCCGGGCCAGGTCGAGGCTGCCCCGGGCGCCGCCGAGGTGCAGGTTGGTCATCGGCTGGGAGCTGGTGCGCACCACCGCGTGGGTGGCCCGGCCCTCGACCACCACGACGCGCAGGTCCGCCGAGCGGCCGGACTGGGAGGCCTTCGGGATCCACTGCTCGACGTGCAGCCCGTCCGGCGCCAGGCGGTCGACGATCTCGGCGACCTCCCGCTCGTCGCGGTAGCGGCGCACCCGCAGCGAGTTGTGCAGTCGGCCGTCGGCCAGCTCGACCGAGGTGGTGGCCAGGAGTCGTCCGCGCGGGCCGAACTCCAGGGCGATCACCCCGGAGGCGGAGGAGCCGTGCGCGGGCTTGACGAAGACCCGGTGCAGACCGGCCGCGGCGAGCCGCGAGCGCAGCTGTTCCCAGCCGGAGAGCTCGCCGCCGGGAGCCGGGCCGGGGAGCGCCCGGGGCACCGGCACGCCGGCCGCGGCGAGCAGTGCGTGCGCCCGGCGCTTGTCGAACATCACGGCGATCTCCTCCGGATCGCCGAGCAGCCGCACGCCGGGGTGTGCGGCCAGCCCGCGCAGAGCGGTCAGCATCCCGGTGTACCAGGCGGCCGTGCCCTCGACCCTGGTCGGCGCGTAGCCGGAGCCGAGCGCCGGGCCGCGGAGCAGCTCGTCGACCAGCGGCTCCTCGCCGGGCGACTCGATGCGCAGCAGGGTGCCCTCCGGCAGCCGGTACCCGCCGCGCAGGACGTCCAGCCAGGGCAGCACCGAGGGCTCGGGCAGGCCGGCGGCCCGGGCGGCGGCGGTGAACAGCGTCACCCGCCGGTGCCCGGGGTTGCCGAGGACGGTCAACCGCTGGGTCATCGTGCCGTCTCCTCTCTCCGTTGCCGTTGCCGTTGCCGTGTTCGCGTCCGTGTCCCTGTCCGTTTCCGGTCTCCGCCTGCGCCTGCGGCTACTCGGCGACCGCGACGTAACGGTCCTCGTCGTCCTCGCCCGCGTCCTCCGCCTCGGTGAGGTCGAGGTCGACGCCGGGCAGGGCCTGGCGCAGGCGTTGTCCCATCTCCTCGGTGAGGTAGTGGTGGTGGAGGTCGAGTGCGCGCAGGTGGGTGAGCGGCTGGCCCTCCAGCAGGGCGGCCGCGCCCTCGTCGGAGAGCACGCCCATGGAGAGGCTGAGCGACTCCAGCCGGGCGACCACGGGGGCGTGGGCGAGGGCGGCGGCGATCTCGTCCTGGAACTCGCTGTTCTGCAGGCCGAGGTGGCGCAGCCGCGGCAGGCGCGAGCCGTCCAGGAAGGGTGCCAGGTCGTCCAGCGTGGTGTCGCCGCCGTACTCGTCGACGCCGAGCCAGAGCTCCAGCCGCTCCAGCGCGGGCAGTTCGGAGCCGGCCACCGCGCGGACCACGGTGGCCGGCAGACCGCCGGACTCGAAGCACAGGGACGTCAGCCGGTCGTGCCGCACCGGGAGGAGGCAGAGGTCCATGCTGCCGCGCACGGTCAGCGAGGCCAGCCGGGGGAAGGCCGTCAGCAGCGGGGTGACGTCGCCCATCTCCAGCCAGGAGATCTCGCACTCGTCGAAGGTGACGTCGCCGAGGAAGACCGCCTCCAGCGCGGGCAGGCGGTCGGCCGCGGCCGCCATCGCCTCGACCGCGACCCGCACGGGGGAGTAGCCGCCCTGCCACCAGGGGCCGATCACCAGGGCGCGGACCCCGGCCGGGTCGACGGACTGGAGGAAGGACCGCCAGAGCTCCTCGAAGCCGTGCTTGGCGTCGTACTCCAGGGCCAGCCGCCAGGCGACCTCGCCGGCGGCGGGCCGGTGTCGGGTGTCGTCGGGGGCGAACTCGTGGATCGGCAGCTCGTGGAAGTGCTTGAGGTGGTGCGAGACCGTCATGTCGGATCCTGGCGGGTGTGCTCGGGCGGGTGCGGGACAGGTGGAGCCGGAGGGGGCGGTGCGGACTATTCGGCGACGGCGACGTAGCGCCACCGGTCGTCCGGCTTGCCCGCCTCGGTGAGGTCGAGGTCGACGCCGGGCAGGGCCTGGCGCAGGCGCTGTTGCATCTCCTCGGTGAGGTAGTGGTGGTGGAGGTCGAGTGCGCGCAGGTGGGTGAGCGGCTGGCCCTCCAGGAGGGCGGCCGCGCCCTGGTCGGTCAGCACGCCCATGGAGAGGTTGAGCGACTCCAGCCGGGCGACCACGGGGGCGTGGGCGAGGGCGGCGGCGATCTCGTCCTGGAACTCGCAGTTCTGCAGGCCGAGGTGGCGCAGCGCGGGCAGCCCGGTGCCGTCCAGGAAGGGCGTCAGATCGCCGATCGTGGCGTCGCCGCCGTAGTTGTCCACCCCCAGCCAGAGCTCCAGCCGCTCCAGCGCGGGGAACTCGCAGCCGGCCACCGCGCGGACCACCGTGGCCGGCAGGCCGCCCGCCTCGAAGCGCAGCGCCTTGAGCGCCTCGTGCCGCAGCGGCTGGAGGGCGAGGCCGCCCTGACCCTCCCAGTCCTCCGAGGCGCCGCGCACCACCAGCTCGGCCAGTGCCGGGAAGGCCGTCAACAGCGGCGTCACGTCGCACTGCTGGATCCAGGAGATCTCGCACTCCTCGTACGTGACGTCCCCGGCGAACAGCGCGCGCAGGGCGGGCAGTCGGGGCGCGGCGGCGACCACCGCCTCCAGCGGCTCCCGGAAGGAGTCCGGCTCGTCCGGTGCCCACTGGCCGATCACCAGGGCGGCGACCCGCTCGGTGTCGACGGCCTCGAGGAACTGCTGCCAGCGTTCGGGCCACGTCCGCTCGGACTCGTAGTCGAGCCGGATCCGCCAGGCGACCGCGGCCGCGTCCGGCAGCGGGGCGGGCCCGGCGCCGTCGGTCGGCCCGGCTGCCTCCGCCGCCTCCAGGGCCTGGACGAAGTCGAAGACCGGGAGACCGTGGAACTGTTCGAGGTGGTGGTTGACGGTCATGCGCTGCTCCTCCGGGGAATCGGACCGAACGACTGTCTACCAGGCGGGTCCGACAGACCGGTGGCCGGGTGGCGGCCCGGGCGCGTTGTCAGACCCTTGCTCTACGTTCTGGTCGTGGCTCCGGAGCGTGACCGTGTCCGGTCGGGCGGAGCCGTGGGTTCCGGCGCCCGCCGGGGTCCGGCCGTACGGCGTGGGAGGACTGATGTACCGCCAGGGTGATGTGTTGATCGTGCCGGTCGCGGAGGTCGTGGTGCCGCTGCGGGTGTCCGGGCTGGCCGTGCAGCCCCGGGACGCGCGGGGCCGGATGGTGCTCGCGCTCGGCGAGGTCACCGGCCATGCCCACGCCGTGGTCGGCCCCGGTGAACTGCGCCGGGAGGCCGGGCCCTTCGGCGAGGCCTGGCTGCACCTGCCGGAGGGCGGCCGGGTGGTGCACGAGGAGCACGCGGCGATACCGCTGCCCAAGGGGTGGTACCGGGTGGTCCGCCAGCGCGAGTACGTGCCGGGCGCGGTGCGGGTGGTCGCGGACTGAGCTGCGGGAGTAGGAGCGGGCGCGGGAGCGGGTGCCGGTGCAGGTGCCGACGCGGCACGGGGAAGCGAACGGGAACGGACGGCCGGGTGGGGAGCCCGGCCGGGGAACGGAGCAGACGATGACGACGGAGACGGTGATCCGGGCCAACCCGACCGATGCGGGCGCGGGCGGACGCGGCGAGGCCGGTGGGCCCGGCGGGGCGGTCGGCGCGGCCGGGGCCACGGCGCGCTGGCGGGCCGCTTCGGCCGCCACCGGGCCGGCCGACCGGGCGGCGGTCGAACGCGCGGTGCGGGCCGCCTACCGGCCCGCCGGGCTGCCCGAACCGGCGGCCGTGCGCTGGTTCGGCTCGCCGCTCGCGGCCGCCGAGGCGGCGCTGGAGCTGCGGGCCGCCGGCGCGGTGAGCGTGCGCGAGGAGGTCCGCACCCGGCCCTGGGAGGAGGCCCGGCGGCGCGCCGTCGAGCAGGTCGGCCCGGCCGGCTGGGCCGCGCACTGGGCGTTGACCGGCGGTGAACTCGGCCCGGTCAGCACGCCGCTGGCCGAGCGGGTGCGCAACGCCGTGCTCGACCGGCTCGCGCCCGAGGCCGATCGCGACCGGGCCGCCGGCAGCGACCGGGCCTCCGCCGGTGCCCCGGCCACCGGCGCCGGGGCCGCCGCTGCCCGGAGCCGGCGCACCACCGTCCGCCTCGCCCTGCTGGACGCGGTGCGCGGCCAGCACGACGCACCCTGGTTCGCCGCCCTGGAGGCCGCCGGCGCGGGCGTCGAGGCCGTCGCACCGCTCGCCGAGGTGGGGCGGGGAGCCGGCTGGTGGTGGCCGTACCAGGAGGTGGCGCTGGTCTCCGAACGGCCCGTCGTCCTGCACCGCGACGAGGCCGGCCGGCTCGACCGGGCGGACGGCCCCGCCCTGGAGTACCCGGACGGCTTCGCGCTGCACGCCTGGCGCGGGATGCCCGTCCCCGCCGAGTTCCTGGCGGGCCTCGCCGAGGTGACGGCCGAGCGGATCCGCACCGAGGAGAACGCCGAGCTGCGCCGCGTGCTGCTGGAGCACTACGGCTACGAGCGGTACCTCGCCGACTCCGGCGCGGAGCCCGTCCACCGCGACGAGACGGGAGTGCTGTGGCGGATCGTCCTGCCGGACGACGAACCGGTGGTGATGGTCGAGGTGGTCAACTCCACGCCCGAGCCCGACGGCACCTCCCGCACCTACTGGCTGCGCGTCCCGCCGAGCACCCGGACGGCCCGGGCCGGAGTCGCCTGGACGTTCGGCATACCGGAGACGGCCTACCACCCGCAGCGCGAGACCTGATGCTCCGGCCCACGCCCGTCAGGCCCACGGGGCCCGGCGGCCGCAGGTCACCGGCCACTCGGCGGCGGGGACGCCGGCGCACCACAGCGCGGGGTCGTCGGAGGCCTCCCTCCGTGCGGTCAGGTCCTGGTTGACGCCGGCACAGGTGGCGACGGGCGAGTACCGGGGGCACTGGCCGGTGGCGTCCTTGAGCACGTGGGCGCGCCAGGCGTCCAGGCCCATGTCCAGGACTCCCGAGGCGGTGGTCGGCATGTACCGGTTGGCCGACCACGAGCCGGCCATGGCGGTGAACAGCGCGATCGCGCAGACCCCGGCCGCGGTGACCCGGCGGACCGCCAGGAGGTTCCGCCCGGTGGCCGGGCCGCCGCCGGGCCGGGACAGCGTGCGGCTCCAGGCCGCCGCGCGCCGGACGGCCAGCATCAGTCCGAGCACCGCCAGGACGATCAGGCAGTACATGATGATCCACGTCGTCCGCGGGTAGAGCTGCACGGCCTGGGTGCGCTCCATCTGCGCGGCGAACCAGAACCGGAGCAGCCAGGAGCTGACCAGGACGGTGGCGACGGTCCGCACCAGGACGCCTCCCGAACCGAGGCCGATCGCGAGTGCCGCCGCCGCGAGGAGCAGCAGGGTGAACGCGCTCTGCCCGGCCAGCTCACCGCCGACCGGCCAGTTGTGGTAGGTCTGCGTGCCGGCGCGGTCGGACGCCCATCCCATCACGTAGGCGGGATCGGCGTAGACCGTGATCATCGCGTAGCGGTCCTTGGTCGTCGCACCGAACCGGACCAGCTGGTAGAGCAGCGGCGCGCCGACCACCGCGGCGCTCACCACCGTCACCCCCAGGAAGAGCAGCGTCCGCAGCAGGCGCGCCGTCCCCGCCCGCCAGGGGATCGAGAACCCGCTCAGGACGAGGACACCGGGAGCGGCCCAGACGAACCAGCCGGAGTACCAGAGGAACACCACGCCCATCGCGGAACCGTACGCGACCGCCCGCCGGACGGCGGTGCGGGTCGGCAGCCGGTGCGCCCGGCGCAGGTCGCGCAGGCAGGCGGCCAGCAGCGGCACCATGACCAGCATGGCGCTGTGGCTGTAGGGGCGGATGGGGTCGATGAAGAGCACCGCGGCGGGCGCCGCGATCAGCAGGGCCCAGAAGGGCCGGAGCAGCAGCCGCCAGGCCAGGTAGGCGAGCGGGCCGGCGACGGCGGTGCACAGCAGTTGCAGGTCCTGCATGGCGAATCCGACGCCCGCGACGGCACCGTGGGCGCCGTGGAACAGCTCGGCCCACACGGCCAACAGCGCCGGGAAGAGCGGCGGGTAGACCCCGGGCAGGCCTTGGCCGCGGATCATGTCGTCGGCCATGCCCATCACATTGCCCGGGTCGCCCTCCTGCCCGCCGAGCCCCCACGGGGTTCCGTGCAGCGCCACCGCGATACCGCCGGCGACCAGGCCGGTGCTCAGCCCCGCGATCACCGCGCATCCGAGCCGCAGTGCCGGACGGTAGCGGTCGGGGCCGGCGCGGTGCGCGACGTACAGCAGCACCGCGAGGACGGGCACGGCGACCACCGCGGCGTGCAGTTGGAGACCGGCGAGGCCGCTCACCTGGCCGATCCGGACCAGCGGGTTCACGTCGATGCTGCGGGCCCAGAACAGGAAGCCGACGCCGGTGACCAGGCCGACGACGGCCTCGGCGACCGCCGTCGCGCGCCGCCGGGGTCGACGTGCGCCCGCTGCCCGCGCGGACGTGACGGCGTCGGTTTCGGGTTCTGTCCCGGTGATCCGAGCGGCCGGTGGTGCCTCGGCCTGTGGCGCAGCGGTCGGACAAGTGGTCGCATCAGTCATGCAGTTGTGCTCTCTCACTGTGCATCCGCCGCACCCGATCGGGCTCGCCGGACCCGGAGTCCCCCGCTCGACGGTCGCCCTGGGGAACGACCGGCACCCGCCCCGGTCACGCGGCATGACCTGGACGGAGCAACCGGGCGGGGCGGCGCCCCCGCCTCAGGCCCGCAGGCCGCGGCGCTTGGTGTAGGCGAGGTGGAACAGGAAGAGCGGTACGGCGATGACCGGCCAGCAGGCGTGCATCGCGGCGGGCGCGGCGTCGACCGGCAGCAGGTAGGCGAAGGCGAGTTGGGCGAAGGCGTTGAGCAGGCTGGCCGCGCCCCAGACCGCGGTGAGCACCCGGACGCCGCGACGGAAGGCCGCGTCCTCCTCCCACCGCTCCTCCCAGGCGCGCAGCCCGGCCTCGCCCGACTTGACCTGGACGAAGGAGCGGAACAGGAGCATCAGCGCCGGGCGTCCGAAGCCGACGGAGGCGAGCAGCCAGACGCCGATCAGCCCGCCGAGCATGCCGGTCCAGGCCTCGCGGATCAGCAGGGCGCGGGGGTCGCCGGTGAGCGAGGAGAGGACGAGCCCGAGTCCGATCATGGTGAGGATCAGCAGGGCGAGGAGGTCGAGGCGCCGGGTGCGGACCAGTCGGACGACGACGGCGACCGCCGGGATCGCGGCCGACCACAGCAGCGACCACCACTGGTCCACGCCTGCGAGGCGCAGCCCGTAGTAGGCGCCGAGCGGCAGGACGAGGTCGAGCAGCAGGGGTAAGGCGGCGGTGCTCCGGCGGGCCCGTCCCTCCCGGGGAGCGGCGTGGACGGTCATGACGCGCCGCCGTTCCGGGTGGCGAGGTCGAACAGGGTGACCAGTTCACGGCCGTAGGCGCGCGGGTCGAAGTCGGCCCCGGCGGCGAGCCGGTTGGCGGCCGCGTCGATCGAGGCGCGGATCGCGGTGGCCATCGCCTCGGGGTCGAAGGGGCGGAAGGCGCCGGTGCGCTGGCCGTCCCGCAGGTGCTGCACCAGCAGGGCGACGGGGGTGTCGAAGCCGGCCGGGCTGACCAGCGGACTGCCGTCCTCCCGGCGGGCGTTGGCGAGGACGTCCACCAACGCCCGGACCGCGACGGGGTGTTCGGCGAGGAAGTCGAGGTTCGCCTCGATGTAGGCGGCCAGCATCGCGGCCGGCTCGTGCTGGGCGCGGATCCGCGGCTGCATGGCGGTGCGGGCCTGTTCCTGGACGGTGTCGACCAGGGCCTGGAAGAGGTCTTCCTTGTCGTCGAAGTGGTACGAGATCAGCCGCACGCTGGACAGCCCGGCGCGCTTGGCGATCTGCGCGAACGAGGCCCGGCCGTAACCGAGTTCGGCGACGACCTCGATGGCGGCGGTGACGATCTGGGCGCGTCGGGCGTCCGTGACGAAGCTCCGGCCGCTCTCCGGAGCCGTGGGGTCCTGAGGATTTACTCGCATGAGTAAAAAGTAACACGCGTCGGCAGAAGTGCGGGCGTGAAAGAGTTCCGCCGCCTGCCGTGGGGGAGGCGGCGGGGCGTCGTGGGGGAGGTCCGGGAGGTCAGGGGGCCCGGGGGAGCAGGACGGGGTGGTAGAAGCCGGTGTGGGCCCG
>NZ_JBHYGR010000108.1:12400-17082 GCF_042738155.1 Kitasatospora sp. NPDC059088
CTGTCTATCACACCCACTTTAAAACAGCACACGCGGCCGCACGTGTGGCGGCGGCAATTTGTGCCGCGCCCGGGGGGGGGGGGGGCGGCCGGGGCGACGTGGCGGAGGACCGGGAGGTCAGGGGGCCCGGGCGAGCAGGACGGGCTGGAAGAAGCCGGTGTCGGCCGGCCGGCGCCAGTCGGTGGCGGTGAGGCCCGCTTCGGCGGCGAAGGCGCTCAGCTGGTCCTGGGTGAGGGCCCAGTAGCTGGAGCGGCGGACCGTGGTGCGCCACTGCCCGGTGTCGTCCGGCAGGAGCCGGAAGAGCTCCAGGTCGTAGCGCTCGCCGTCCTCGTGCCACTGCCAGAGCTGGAACAGCACCGAGCGCCGGCCGTCCAGTTCGGCGGTCTGCGGCGGGGTGGAGGCCGGGCGGTCCCGGCGCAGCTCGTCGTACGGGCGGGTGGAGAGCAGGAGCAGCCCGCCCGGGCGCAGGACCCGGCGCATCTCGGTCAGCGCGGCGCGGACGTCCTCGGCCGCGAGCAGGTGGGGGAGCGCGTTGTCGGCGCACACCACCACGTCGAACCGGCCGTCCGGGAAGGGGAGTTCGCGCATTTCGGCGGCCGCCGCCGGCAGTCGGAGCCCGCGAGCGGCGGCCTCCGCGGCGGCCCGGGCGGCGGCGACCGGGCTGAGGTCGGTGCCGGTCACCCGGTGGCCGAGCGCGGCCAGGCCGATCGCCTGGGTCCCGATGCCGCAGGCACAGTCGAGCACCTCGGCCGGGCCCTCGCCCAGGTGCTCCCGGA
Source organism: Kitasatospora sp. NPDC059088 (assembly GCF_042738155.1). NCBI lineage: Bacteria > Bacillati > Actinomycetota > Actinomycetes > Kitasatosporales > Streptomycetaceae > Kitasatospora > Kitasatospora sp. NPDC059088. The sequence continues at coordinate 13,177 of NZ_JBHYGR010000108.1, forward strand.
CCAGGGCGTCCAAGGCGGCGCCCTGCCGGGCGAGCGAGGCGTTCCAGTCGCCGTAGAGCAGGTGGTAGTCCTCGGCGAGGTCGTCGTAGAAGCGGCCGGGGTCGGACCGCGGTGTCCTGGTCATGGCGTAGCGGTCTGGCAGGGGACGTCGGTGGCGACGCCGAACCCGAACGGCTCGCCGTCCTGTTCCTTCGTCATGGCCGCTATCCTCGCGCAGACGTATCGACACGGGGTAACGGTTTTCGAGGCCGCGGTTCCGGAACGAGGGGAAGGAACGGGCCGTGGAACGGATACCCGACGAGGACCCGCTGGACGGGCTCCGGCCGCTGCTGGAGGCGGGGGAGGCGGTCCTCGGCTACGAGCCGGACGGCCCCTGGTCCGGCTCCGGGCAGGCGCCCGGTTACGCCGACCGTTGCTGGGTGCTGCACACGCTGCGGGTGGACGGGCGGCCGGTGCGCTGGGCCGAGGCGCTGGCGGGCGCCGGGCGGCGCCTCGCCGACTGGCCCTGCACCCTGTCGTACCTGGTGTTCGACGACCGGGCCGCGCTGCCGGGCGAGGTCGACGTCCCGCTGATCGGCGAGCCGGACCGCGACTGCCTCGCGCGGCTGGTGGAGGTGCTGGCCCGGCACAGCGCCGACGGGCCGGCGACCGACTGCCGCCTCGCCTCGGCCGCGATCGAGGACCTGCTGCGACCGGTGACGGCCCACCGCGGCCGGCTGGACGAGGTGCTCGCCCACTACGACGCCCGGCCGGGGTACGCCCAGTTCCCCGCGCACTGGTGGTCCGCGGACTGCTCCTGGTTCGTCCTCACCAACTGGGACCTCAGCGCCACCGAGGTCTTCGGCCCGCCCGCCCTGATCGCGGACCTGCTCGCCGACCCGGGCCTGGAGGCCGTCCGGCACCCGAGCATCGCGGAGATCGCGGACGGCGCGGCCCGGTGGCCGTGGTGATCGAGCTGCCGGAAGGGTCCTGGTGGGACTGGGACGTGTACTCCTGGCGCCCCGGCGAGCTGATCCTGGCCGCCGGTCACGACCTCTGCTACCACCACGGTCTGGAACTGGTCCTCGCAGACCCGCTCTACGTCCGCTGCCCGGGGTCCTTCCAGGACCCGGTGTTCCGCGAGCCGGGCGCCGAGGAGCGGCGGCTCGTCGAGCGGCAGTGCGGCGAGGCACCGGGCGTGCTGCTCGCCTTCGAGGCGGACGGCGGCGGGGCGGAGCCGGTGGCCGGGCTGATCGCCGCCGGGGGGCTGGAGGTGCGGGTCGGGTGGGTGCGCAGGTACCCGGTCGGCGGTGAATCCGCTGGCAGTGCGGCGTCGGCGCCGCGATGATGCGAGGCATGCGCACCTTCGAAGAGCTGATCGCCGAGGCCGGGTCCGTCTCCGTGGACGGCTGGGACTTCTCCTGGCTGGACGGCCGGGCCACCGAGCAACGCCCCTCCTGGGGCTACCAGCGGCTGCTGGCCGGGCGGCTGGCCTCGGCGTCGGCGGCCCTGGACATCCAGACCGGCGGCGGGGAAGTGCTGGCCGGTGCCCTGCGGCAGGGCGGCCGCCCGCCCGTCCTGGCCGCCACCGAGTCCTGGCCGCCCAACCTGGCCCAGGCGACCCGGCTGCTGCACCCGCTGGGCGCGGTGGTGGTCGCCGACCAGGACGAGCCGCCGCTGCCGTTCGCGGACGGGGCCTTCGACCTGGTCAGCAGCCGGCACCCGGTGAAGGCCTGGTGGTCGGAGATCGCCCGGGTGCTGCGGCCCGGCGGTGCGTACTTCGCCCAGCACGTCGGCCCGGCCTCGGTCTTCGAGCTGGTCGAGTACTTCCTCGGACCGCAGCCCGAGGCACGCGAGGGCCGCCGCCCCGAGGTGGAGGGCGCCGAGGCCCGGGCGGCCGGGCTGGAGGTGGTGGACCTGCGCTCGGAGCGGCTGCGGATGGAGTTCCACGACATCGGCGCGGTGGTGTACTTCCTGCGGAAGGTGATCTGGATGGTTCCGGGCTTCACCGTCGAGGGCCACCTCGACCGGCTGCGCGAGCTGGACGCCCGGATCCGGACCGAGGGCCCGTTCGTCGCCCATTCGGCGCGCTTCCTGATCGAGGCGCGCAAGCACATCGACTGATCCGGTGTCCGCATTGCATCGGTATGAACGAGTTGGGGCATTCTGGAAGACCCGGCTCGCCGTTCGTGCCGGTGCGAGCACCGCCTTCTTCGGGCGAGGACAGGCCGGGAGGGGAGCCGCCGCCGGGCGGAAAGGTGTCGAGGCGGACGGTTCGGCCGGTGATCGCGGCGGCGAGTCAGCTGTCGTACGCCTCGGTGTGGACCGGCAGCTTGCGAAGGCGGAAGGCGCGGACCTTCTCGATGCGCGCCTTGTTGTCGGGGAACTCGAGGCCGGCGTCTGTGCGGGCGCTGACGGTGCACTGCGTCCAGTCGGCCAGTTCCCGGCCCCGGTCGGGGAAGGGACGGCGGGTTCGCCGGGTCAGCGGGTGTCGGTGAGGGCGGCGAGGTCTGCGCGGGCGCGGGGTGCGTGGAGGGGGTTGAAGGAGGGGTCGGTGGTGAGGGCCTGGGTGAGGTGGGTGCGGGCGGCCTCGGTGTGTCCGAGGGCGCGTTCGATCTCGCCGTGGTGGTAGAGGAACACGGCGTTGTGCCAGCCGTGGTTCTCGGCCTGTTCGGCCAGGTCCAGTGCTTCCTGGTCCGCGCCTTGGCGGTGCAGGGCCCAGGCGAGGGCGTCGGCGACCAGGACGTTGTGCCGCCGCTGCCATTCGGCCCGCAGCAGGCGTACGGCTTCGGCGGGGTCGCCGTGGTCGGCCTGGTACTGGCCGAGGGTGAGGTCGTCGACGACGCCGTTGGCGGCGGCCAGGCGCTGCTCGGCTTCCAGCAGGCGGTACTGCTCCTGAGCCAGTTGGGGGTGGCCGAGGGATTCGTGGAGTTCTCCGAGTTCGAGGAGGTACTGGGGGAGCGGGACCTTGGCGATGGCGGCGTCGTAGTCCCGGACGGCGGCCTCGGTGTTGCCGAGGGCGGCTTCGGCCCGGGCCTGCCCGGCGAGTGCGGGGGTGTGGCCGGCGTCGTCGGCGAGGGCTTCGCGGTAGCCGGTCAGGGCCTGGTCGGGGTGGCCGGCGTTGCGGTCGAGTTCGGCGATCTGGAAGCGGCAGAAGGCTTTGTCGGCGGGGTCGAAGGCCGAGGCGAGGGCGCTGTCGAGGGCGGCGCGGGCCTGGTCGGGGTGGCCGTGCTGTTCGAGGTCGTAGGCGGCGCGGGTGAAGGAGGCGGTGCCGGGTCGGCGGTCGAGGAGTTGCTGGACGGCGTCGGTGGCGCCGGCGTCGTCGCCGAGTTGGGTGCGGGCGTCGGCGAGGACGGCGTAGGCGGGCCAGTGCGCGGGCGAGGCGGCGATGGCCTGTTCGGCGAAGTCACGTGCCCGGTCGAAGAGGTGGCGGGCGTTGGCGAGGGCTCCCAGGCCGGTGAGGGCCTCGGTGTTGGCGTCGGGTGCGAGCGTGAGGGAGCGGTGCAGGGCTTCGTCGGCCTTCGGGTAGTAGGACGGGTCGGCCGTCAGCCGGGCCTGTTCGACGTACTCCGCGCCCAGCCGGGCCCAGCCGGGGGCGTCGTTCGGCAGTGCCTTGAGCCGCTGCTGTTCGGCGGTGATCGCCCGGGTGAGGGAGCTGCCCGCGGTGCGCGGGCCTTCGGTGTGCGCCGCGCCGTCGCCCGAGGACCCGGTGCGGTCCGCCGTCGGGTGGTGCAGTGCCCCGGCTGTCGCCAGGGCGCCGCAGAGGGCGGCGGTGGTGAGCAGGAGCGGCAGGCGGCGCATCGGGGTCCTCTGGTGGTGGCGGAGGGGTGGTCGGCGGCGGGGGGGGGGTGCGGGTCGCAGCCGCCCTCACCCGGCAAGACCCGGACAGAGTAGGGGTGGAGGGTAGAGGGGAGGGGCGCCCGCAGC
>NZ_JBHYGR010000108.1:17092-33456 GCF_042738155.1 Kitasatospora sp. NPDC059088
CGGGGGGCGCCGGGCGGGGGGGGGGGGGGGGGGGGGGGGGGGGCGGGGGGGGGGGGGGGGGCGGCGGCCCCCCCCCCCCCCCCCCCCGCGTCCACGTTGCTAGTTGGGCTGGTTGACGGCCTTGGCGTAGGGCAGCGCGACGTACGGGAACGCGGTGGAGAACGGCTTGTCGGCGTGGTCGACCTTGTCGCCGGCGGCGAGCGCGGGGATGAGGTGGCCGGGGGTCGCGCCTTCCAACGCCTGGAGTTCGATGTCGACGACGTCGTCGGTCAGGCGGCGCCCGTTGGGGTAGCCCTGGAAGTCGCCGTCGAGGACGCCGAGCCGGTCGGGATTCGCGGTGACGGGCGTCGACATGTTCAGGCGCAGCTCCTCGGCGGGCACGAACTTGGACGCGTCGATGTCCTGGTTCATGAGCTGGGAGTTGAGGTCGACGGCGAGGGGCCCGTTGGTGGCCTTGGCGATGCCGGTGAGGAAGATCTCCTGGAGGTCGGTGCGGGGGGTGGCGGGGGCCGGGATGCCGTAGATGGCCTGGACGAGCTGCGGCACCTCCGGGTTCAGGACCTTGTTCACCAGCGCGGGCTGGTTGTGGTCCTGGGACGGCGGCAGGGAGTTGAAGGTGTCCTTGAGACCTGCCGGGACGACGACCTCGTTGACCAGCGGGTTGCCCAGGCGCGAGACCTGGACGTGCCGGCCGGTCGGGTCCGCCTTGCCGGGGCTGAGCTTGAGGGTCTGCTTCTCGGTGCTCGACCAGACACCGATGACGGGGTTGCGGCCGGGGTCGCCCTTGAAGGCGAGGCGGCTCTTGGGGATCTGCAGGGCGACGGTGTTGACGTTGTAGCCGGCGAGGGTGTTCTGGCCGACCTCGGAGAGGTTGCCGCCGTAGAGCAGGTCGAAGACCCGCAGGTCGAGGAAGAACGGGTCGGCGGCCTGAGTGGCCACCGTCTGCCCGCCGCCGGGGAGTTGGACGGTCGCCTGGTTGCGGAGCCGGCCGTAGTCGGGCATGGAGGCCTTGCCGGTGTCCGAGGGAGCGACCTGGCCGTGCTCGACCAGCGTGACGGGCTCGCAGCCCGGGCGCAGCTCCTGGAGCGTGTAGTACTGGCGGAACAGGAGGGTGGGATCGGTGAGGTTGTTCACCACGCCGTTGTTGTAGAGGAAGGTGTTGGTGCCGCGCTGGTCGTCCGTGTGGAACGTCCAGCGGTAGGTGATGTCGGGCTTTCCGGTGCCCTGGGAGTCGATGTTGACGTCGTAGTGCGCGCCGTCGGCCCAGGGGTAGAAGTTGGGGCCGCCGTTGGGCTCCTGGAAGGGCAGCCAGTTGGCGATGAGGGTGACGGTGTCGGGGTTGTCGGGGCTGGTGAAGGCGTAGACGTCGGTGTTGTCGACCTGCGGGTCGGCGGCGATCAGGGGCGCTTCGCGGTGGCTGGAGGCGTTGCCGGTTCCGGCTCCGGGGCCGATGAGCGCGGTGCTGGCGATGGCCAGGCTCATGCTGGTGAGGATGGCCGCGCTGCGCGCGATCCGGGTTCTGCGGGAAGGTCGGCGCGTGACGTTCATTGGGGGTCGGGTTCTCGCTTCCGTGACGGTCGATGTCCGCCCGGGGCCCGTCCGGCCCCGGCGCAGGTCCGGCTGGGCAGCCGCAAGGGGCACTGTGAACCGGATCCTGTTCGTGCTTCGCGCGCCGGGCGGGTGAGGTTTGGTCGCCTCACCCGCCCGGCCCAGCCGGACCACCTGGTCGGTGGAACCTGTCCGTGCTCTGAGCGGCAACGGTCCGGGGCAGGGAGAGCGCCGGGGGTGCAGTGAGGGCACTCGCGTTCGGGAGGGGGCTGTGCATTCGGGGCGGGTGCCCCGTGCGAGTGATCCCGTGGACTTCGCCGGAGTGGTGACGTGCCGTCCGCCGGACGAGGCCACCAGGGTTACCGCTCGGGCGCTCGCCCTCATCCTCATCCCGGCCGTCGGCCCTCTCGGCCGTGGTGGCGGGTCGTTCTCCCCGGAGGCAATGACGTGGTGCTGCCGCGACGCGTGGTTCGGACGGGCGCGGGGGCGGTGGGCGCGCTGTGTCTGCTCGGCCTCGCGGCGCCCGCTCACGCGCACCCGCTGGGGAACTTCTCCGTCAACCACTACCTCGGGTTCACCGTCCACCCCGACCGGATCGAGGCCCTGGCCGTCACCGACGCCGCCGAGATCCCCACCCTCCAGGAACGGCCGAGGGTCGACCGCAACGGCGACGGCGCGATCGACGACGGGGAGCTTGCCGCCTGGGCGGCCGAGCAGTGCGCACAGACCGCCCAGCGCCTCGAGGTGACGACGGAGCAGGCGTCCACGGCGCTGCGCTGGACGACCCGGTCCGCGCGGTTCCGGTACGAGGACGGCTCCGCCGGTCTGCCCACGAGCCGGCTGGAGTGCGTGCTGGACGCGGCCCTGAGCGTTCCGGCCGGCGGAACCACCGTGCGGGTCTCCAGCGGGAGCGACCCCGGCCGGGTCGGCTGGAACGAGATCACCGCGCGGGGCGAGGACACCCGGCTCGACCCGACGGACGTGCCGGCCGAGTCGGTGTCCAAGGAGCTGCGGGACTACCCCCGCGACCTCCTCAACAGCCCCAGTGGCGTCACCCGCGCACGGTTCCGCGCCCTGCCGGGCGGCGGCCCGGCCGCCGGGGCGGGGACCGTCTCCCGAAACGACGGCTCGGGCCCCACCGCCTGGCTCGCCGGCCTCGACAGCCGACTCGCCGGCCTCGGGGCGGCCCGTCAACTCACCGTTCCCATCGGCCTGTTGGCCGTCCTGCTCTCGATCGTACTCGGGGCTGGCCACGCGCTGCTGCCCGGGCACGGCAAGACCGTGATGGCCGCCTACCTGGCCGGCCGGCGCGGGAGCACCCGGGACGCGGTCGCGGTCGGAGCCACCGTCACCCTCACCCACACCGCCGGCGTCCTCGTGATCGGCCTGGCCCTGACCGCGTCCGCTTCGCTGGCCGGCGACGTCGTCCTGGGCTGGCTCGGCGTTGCCAGCGGAGCCCTGGTCGCGGTCGTCGGCCTCGGCCTGCTGCGGGACGCGACCCGCCGCGCGCGCGGCGGTCCGCACCCCGACCCCCTCCCGGACCACGCGCACGACACGGGTGAGCCCGGGGCGGAGCGGGCCAGGGAACTCGCCCACTCGGCGGCGGCCCCCTCCCCGGCCCAGCACCACAGCCACGCCCACCCGCACGGCCACGCCCACGACGGCCACGCCGAGCACCACGGCCACGACCACGGCCACGATCATGCCGGTGGGCACCATCACGACCACGCGGCTGGGCACCATCACGACCACGGGCACCGCCACGGCCTCTTCGGCGGCGGTCACCACCATCACCACGCCCCGCCCGGCCGCCGCGGGCTGATCGGCCTGGGCATCGCCGGAGGCCTGGTCCCCAGCCCGTCGGCGCTCGTCGTCCTCCTCGGAGCCATCGCGCTCGGCCGGACCCTGTTCGGCGCGGCCCTCGTGGTCGCCTACGGCCTGGGCATGGCCGCCACCCTCACCGCGGTCGGCCTGCTCCTGGTCCGTCTGGGCGACCGCCTCGCCGCCGCCACCGACGGGCCGCTCCTCGGCCGCCTGCGCCGCCTCACCCCCTACAGCTCACTGCTGACCGCCCTGCTCATCCTCACGGTGGGAATCGGACTGGCCGTCCGCAGCCTGCCCGCCACCATCTGACGTCCCACCTCGGAGGCCCGCCACCGTGAACGCCCGCACCCCACGCAGAGCAGTTCGCCTTCTCGTACCCGCCCTGGCCGCCGTCACCGCCCTGGCCGGCTGCGGCGGCGAGCCGGACGGCAGGTTCGACGCCCAGGCGGGCACCCCGTCCCCCAGCTGCATCCAGCACCAGAGCCAGGACCCCGGCAGCGCGTACACGGGCCGGGAGAAGTCCGACCCGAAGTCGGTGCTGGAGATGATGCGCTTCTACACCGCCAACGGCACGAAGACGTACTGCGACGGCAGACCGCCCACGGACACCGACCGCCACTGGACCGAGCTCTACACCGCACTCGGCGGCGACGCCGTCCACGTCACCACCGGATAGTCACGTTCCGGCCGACGCTGCGGCGTCCGGCCGCTCGACGCGGGCCCGGGCGGTGCGGGTGTGCGGGGGAGACTACGGCGAGATGATCCGCGCACCGTCTCCAGCCCCCCGCGTACCCGCGGATGCCTCTGACCCTGACGGCGCCGGCACCTGGACGGCGGAGGTTCCTCCGATCCAAGGTTCGAGCCCCCGTCGTTCCATACGCGAGGGTCCGTGGCGGCACCGGCCGCCGGTATCCGGGGCAGGCCGGGCGGAACCGCAGGGCCGACCACACCTCGTCGACGGCGACCTGCCGTACCGGCCGGACGCCGCCCTCCGGCACCCGTGCCCACCTCGTCAGTTCGTTCGGCCGGGTTCACCCCTGAGGGTGTTCCGGAATTGGCACCCATCCGGGCCCTGGCGGCCGCCGAATGGCGGGTGTGAACACCGACGTAGCCCCGCCCCCGCCACCTTCGCTCCGACGTCGGACGCGGGCGGTGCGTGCGGGTGCGGCCGCCGCGGCCGGGGTGGCCGCGGCGGTGGCCGCGCTCGGGGTGGGCGAACTGGTCGCCGCGGCGACCGGCCCCGGTACCGCGCCGGCCATCGCGGTCGGCTCGGCGGCGATCGACCTGACGCCGACTCCGTTGAAGGAGTACGCCGTCCGCACCTTCGGCACCCAGGACAAGGCGGTGCTGCTCGGTGGGATCCTCCTGACGACGGCTCTGCTGGCCGCGTTCACCGGATGGCTGTCCGCCCGCCGTCCGAAGAGCGGAGCAGGTGTCTTCGGGGCCTTCGGCTTCCTGGGCGCCTGGGCCGCTCTCTCCCGGTCGGGTGCGGGCGCCGTGGACGCCGCACCGGCCCTCGCGTCGGGCGCGGTCGGCGCGCTCACCGTCCTCGGCCTGTCACGACTGCGCCGAGCGGCCGCGCCCCCGGCGCGTACGACCGCGTCGACCGCGTCGACCGCGAATTCGGACGACGACCCGGCGCAGCAGGAGCAACCCGCCCCGACCCAGGACACCAGCCGCCGGGCCGTGCTGGCCGCCACCGGCGCGACGATCGCCGTCGGCGCACTCGCCGGTGTCGGCGGCCGGATCCTGGCGGACCGCCGCTACGACACCGGGGCACTGCGCGCGGCCGTTCGGATCCCACCCGCCGCCCAACCCCTGCCCCCACCGCCCGCCGCGGTGCGGCCCAAGGTCCCGGGCCTGTCCCCGTTCGTCACCCCGAACACGGACTTCTACCGCGTCGACACCGCGCTCACCCTTCCCCGCGTCGATCCCCGACACTGGGCCCTGCGCATCCGCGGCCTCGTCGACCACCCGCTCCTGCTGACCTTCGACGACCTCCTGCACGAACCGCTGGAGGAACTGGACCACACGCTGACCTGCGTCTCCAACGAGGTGGGCGGCCCCTACGCCGGCACCACCCGCTGGCTCGGCGCCTCCCTCCCGGCCCTGCTGCGCCGTGCCGGGGTGCGTCCCGGAGCCGACCAACTGGTCGGCCACTCCCAGGACGGCATGACCATCGGCACACCGTTGGAGTCGGTACTCGACGGCCGGCGCGCGCTGCTGGCGGTCGCGATGAACGGCGAAGCCCTGCCCGTCGCCCACGGCTTCCCCTGCCGCAGCGTCGTCCCCGGCTTCTACGGCTACACCTCCGCCACCAAATGGCTCGTCGACCTGGACGTCACCACCTTCGCCGCGTACGACCCGTACTGGGTGCGCCGGGGCTGGGACCGCACCGGCGCGGTCCGCACCGCCTCGCGGATCGAGGTTCCGGCGCCGTTCGCCCGTGTTCCCGCGGGGGAGGTCACGGTGGCCGGAACCGCCTGGGCGACGCACCGGGGGATCGCCGCCGTCGAGGTCCGCGTCGACGGCGGCCCCTGGCAGCGCGCGCTGCTCGCCACTGACGCCGGCCCCGATCTCTGGCGGCAATGGACCTGCACATGGGCCGGTGCCACTCCCGGCACCCACCGGATCGAGGTCCGAGCGACCGATGCCGGTGGCGCCGTCCAGACCGAGGAGCGGGCCGCCCCCTTCCCGTCCGGGGCCACCGGCTGGCACAGCGTCGTCGTCACCGTCACCTGAGGGCCCCGACCGGCCCGCCCGGAAACCACCAGACCACCAGACCACCTTCATGACACCGGCACCAGCCGGTGCGGTCCGCCCCAGGGGCTGACCGTTCCATCCTCACAAGGAGATTCCTTCCATGAACGTCACCGCCCCGCGCCGCAACGCGGTCACCGCGCTCCTCGCCGTGACCGCGCTCGCCCTCAGCCTCGGGGCCTGCAGCAGCGGCTCCGGATCGTCCTCCGCCTCCAAGGCCCCCGCCGCCGCGCCGTCCTCGGCCGCCGCCCCCGCGACGGCGGCCGGTGCCGCCATGAGCGACCAGCCGTTCGGGACGGCCTGCGCCGCCGTGCCCAAGGACGGCGCCGGGTCCTTCACCGGCATGGCCAAGGACCCGGTCGCCACCGCCGCCTCCAACAACCCGCTGCTGTCCACCCTGGTGACCGCCGTCAAGCAGGCCGGGCTCGTCGACACCCTCAACTCCGCGCAGAACATCACGGTGTTCGCGCCGACCAACGACGCCTTCGCCAAGATCCCCAAGGCCACCCTGGACGCCGTCCTCGCCGACAAGGAGAAGCTCACCAAGATCCTCACCTACCACGTCGCCCCCCAGCGCCTCGCCCCCGGCGACCTCACCGGCGCGCACAAGACTCTGGAGACCGGCAACGTCACGGTCACCGGTGCCAGCCCCGACTTCACCGTCAACGGCGACGCCAAGGTCCTGTGCGGCAACGTCCAGACCGCCAACGCCACCGTGTACATCGTCGACACCGTCCTGATGCCCACCTCCTGACCCTCCCCGCCGGCGGGCCCGGAGGGGACACAGGTGCGGCCCGTGCGACGAACGGGCGTCAGTCCGCAGCCGGGCCGACGCCGGGACCCGTGCCGGGCCCGGCCCGCGGATGCTGTCGGTGCTCCCCGCCGGTCCCGGCGACTGCGGTGCTCGTGTGCCGGAGAGCACGCCCGGAGCCCTTTCGTTCGATCTCACAGGCTTCACAGGCGGCTTCGGCTGTTCCCCGTTGCTTCGACGGGGAACAGCCGGAGAGCTTGTGGGGTCAGGGAGTCGAGGTGTCCTGGGTGTCCTTGGCGGCGTCCGATTCGGCAGCGGCGGCGGCGCTGTCGGCGGCGTCCACCTTCTTCCGCATCTCGCCGAGTCGGTCACCGCTCGCCGCCGACCCGCTCGCGCCGGCGGACGGTGACCCGGCGGCGGGTGCACTGGTCCGGCCGGGGCCGGTCCCGTTCGTGCCGCACGCCGTCAGGGCGAGCGTGGCGAGCAGGGCGGCCGTGACGGCAGCGGTTCGCCGCGACAGCCGGGCGGCTGGTACCGGTGCAGCCACCGACCTGCCGCCGACCGGGTCGGACGCCGTGCCGGGAATGGTCACTGCGCCGGCGGTCACTGCGCGGTCGGTCACTGTGCGGTCGGTCACTGTGCGGTCGGGGTGCCGAGGCCCTGCGAGGAGCACCAGGTGGCGACGGCGTTCAGGTCGCTCTGGCGCTGGGTCAGCGTCGGCACCAGGCTCTTGCGGTACGTCAGCCGGTCGTTGAGGTCGTTGTAGATCGCGGTGTGGCCGGCGGCCTTGGCGTTGTTCACCCGCTGCTGCAGACGGGCGATCGAGCCGGCCTCGGTGACCGGACCGTTCAGGCGGTCCAGGGCGTTCTTGATCCGCCGGTCGGCCTTCGGCAGCCGCTTGCAGATGCCCTTCGCTCCGTCGCCCTCGGGCGTCGGCAGCACCTTCGGGGTCCGGGAGGCCACCGGGGTGGCACTGGGCGTGGCGGCCTGAGCCGGTCCGGTGAGGGCGACCAGAGTGGTGCCCAGGGCGAGAGCGCCGATCACGGCAGCGGCCTTGCGGTGCGGGTGCATGGCGAAGTCCTCCAGTTGCCACGGGTGGCAGGTCCGGCCGGAGCGTCGGGCGGTCCGGCTGAGCAGGACGATAAGGACCCTCTTTGTGGATTCCTTGTGAGCCGACGAGCCGGCCCACCGCTTCGCGGGTGCTCCGACGCCCGTGGCGCGTCAGGCGCTCGCACCCGTGGAGCTGATCCATTCGCGGCGGGCCGGCAGGGGCGGGGTCGGGGCGTCCTCGCCGACCAGGGGCAGCCGGACCTCGACGCGGCAGCCGGTCCCGCCCGGCGGCTCGGTGACCGTGACGGTGCCGCGGTGCAGGGCCACCTGCTGGGCGACCAGGGTCAGTCCCAGTCCCGAGCCGGGGCTGTCCCGGCGCCGGCGGAAGCGGTCGAAGACCGCCGCCCGGTCCGCCACCGGGATGCCCGGCCCGTCGTCGTCCACGGTCAGCACCGCCTGTCCGGCGTCCCGGCGCAGTCCGACCGCGATCCGGGCCGGTTCCCTGGGCCGGTGACCGTGCACGGCCGCGTTGGCGAGCAGGTTGTCGCAGACGATCCGCAGCCCGGCCTCCCACCCGTGCACCCGTAGCCCGCCGGTGCCAGGCCCGACGTCCGGCCCGCCGGTGCCAGGCCCGACGTCCGGCCCGCCGGTGTCCGGCCCGGTGAGGCCGGGACCGGCCAGGTCGACGGTCACCTCCGGCCGCCGCCGGCGCAGCTCCGCGACGGCGGCCGCGGCCGGGTCGGCCGGGTCGAGGACCGTGAACGCCTCCTCCTCGACCAGGTCGCCACGGGCCAGCGTCCGCAGTGCGGTGAGCAGGTCGAGGAGTCGCCGGTGGTCGTCGCGGAGGTCGGAGAGGATCTCCGCGCGGTCCGTCGGCGGCAGGTCCGGGTGCGCGCCGAGGACGTCCAGGTTGGTCCGCAGGCTCATCAGCGGTGTGCGCAGTTCGTGGGAGGCGGCGGCGGAGAACGAGCGGGCGGTTTCCAGTGCCTGGCCGGTCCGTGCGACCTGCTGGTCGTACCGGGCCAGCGCGCTCTCCAGCGCGAGCGCGAGCTCGTCCACCTCGCGGACCCCGCTGTGCCGGTGGGTGAAGCCCACGGCGCCGGCCCGCGGGTCGAGCGCGGCGGCGCGTCGGCCCAGGCGGCTGAGCGGCGCGGTGGCCCGCCGGGCGAGGCCGTAGGCGAGCAGTCCGGAGAGCGGTGCGGCCAGCGCTGCGGCCCACAGGATCCGCCCGCGCACCGCGTCCACCTGCGGGTCGGTCGCCGACACCGGTGCGGTGACCCAGAGCGTGCCGGGGTCGGCGCCCGCCACCGGCCGGGCCAGCACCCGCCAGGCCCGGCCCTGCGCCCGTACGGTGACCGGCCCGCCGGTGCCCGCGGGGGCGGGGTGCGGGAGTACCGCGGCCGGGCCCGGCACGGGGCCGCCCTCGGTGACCCGGTCGCCGTTCGCGTCCGCCACCCGGATGCCGACGTCCAGTGCGTCGTCGAGCAGGTTGCGGCGCTGGTTCTGCTCGACCCGGGGCCGGTCCTGCCGGGTGGCGCTCAGCAGTGCCTTGGCGGCGGGGAGCACGGCGGCGGCGCGGTCGCGCAGCCTGGTGTCCTGCTGGGCGCGCAGATCGTGGGTGACGAGCCCGAGCACCAGTGCGCCGGTGCCCAGGACGAGCAGCGGGACGAGCAGGGCCGCACCGGTCGCGATCCGGGTGGCCAGGCTGATCGAGCGCCGGGCGGAGGCGGTGCCGCTCACCGGTGGGCCTCCGGAGTCCGCAGCACGAAGCCGACGCCCCGCACCGTGTGGATCAACCGTGAACGGCCGCCCTCCTCCAGCTTGCGGCGCAGGTAGCTGACGAACGTGTCGACGGCATCGGTGCGGACCTCGAAGTCGTAGCCCCACACCCGGTCCAGCACCTGGTCGCGGGTCAGCACCAGCCCGGCGTTGCGGGCCAGGTACTCCAGCAACTCGAACTCGCGGCGCGTCAACCGCAGCGGTTGCCCGTCCCGGCGGGCCTCGCGGGCGGCGGGTTCGATCTCCAGCGGCCCGACCCGCAGCACCTCACCACCCGGCCCGGCGGGCCGGCCGTACGCGCCGGCCCGGGTTCGGCGGCGCAGCAGGGCGTGCAGGCGCAGCACCAGTTCCTCCAGCGCGAACGGCTTGACCAGGTAGTCGTCGGCGCCCGCCTGGAGGCCGGCCACCCGGTCGGCCAGCTCGTCCAGTGCGGAGAGCATCAGCACGGGCGTGTCGATGCCCTGCTCCCGCAGCCGGCGGCAGACTTCGCTGCCGTCCAGGTCGGGCATCGAGACGTCGAGGACCAGCACGTCCGGCGGCTCGTCGGCCACCAGGCCCAGCGCCGTCCGCCCGCCGTCGGCCGTGCGTACCGTGAACCCGCTGAGCCGCAGGCCGCGCTCCAGCGACCTGCGGATGATGTCGTCGTCGTCCACCACCAGCACCGTCCCGGTGCCGTCACCGCCCGCCATCGGGGTCTCCTCGCTCCCGTCCGGCCTCCGCCGGGGCGTCCTACGGTGACACGGGCTGATGAGAGCCTTCTCATCGAAGTCCCGCGACCTGCGGGGCAACGGCTCCCCGTCGTGGCGTGGCTCGAAGAACCCGCCTTCAAGCCCTCAACATCCACGATCCCCGCAACTCCCTGGGGTCGGGGTGTTGCGGGGATCGCTGGAACCCGCCGTCGTGGTCGAGGGCCGTCCTCGTCGGGTGCACGGGCCTTACGGCATGGGCCGGCACCCGGGTGGGCTCAGCGCTCGGCCACGAAGACGTGCGCGGCGGTCTGCGTGGGGAGTTCGGTGGCCGCCCCGCCGCTGCTGACCGTCACACCGCCGGACGAGGACGTCACGCTCACGACCGCGCCGGGCCGCACCCCGGCGTGCCTGAGGGTGTGCATCAGTCGGGGGTCGGTCTGGACCAGCTCCCTGATGCACCGTACGACCGCGGTCGCGCCGTTCGGCCCGGGTTGGAGGTCGCTGAGGCTGACCATGCTCTCGGCAGGGAACGGATCCACGGTGCTCTGCCCCCCGAGTTCCTCCAGGCCCGGGATCGGGTTGCCGTAGGGCGACGTGGTGGGGTGCCGCAGCAGCACGAGGACGCGGCGTTCGACGGCCTCGCTCATCACGTGCTCCCAGCGGCAGGCTTCGGCGTGGGCCTGCTCCCATTCCAGTCCGATCACCTCGACGAGCAGGCACTCCGCGAGCCGGTGTTTGCGCATCACGCGCGTGGCGGTCCGCCGGCCCTCCTCCGTCAGCTCCAGGTGCCGGTCGTCGGCGACGTGCAGCAGACCGTTGCGTTCCATGCGGGCGACGGTCTGGCTGACGGTGGGGCCGCTCTGGTCCAGACGCTCGGCGATGCGGGCGCGCATGGGGGCCACGCCTTCCTCCTCGAGCTCCAGGATCGTGCGGAGGTACATCTCCGTGGTGTCGATGAGTCCGGACATGGTGTTCGTCAGGCGGGGGTTTCGGCGGTGGCGGTCAGAACCGCGCGGCCGAGGATGTGGCCGGCCATGGTGAAGCCGAGGACGGCCGGGGTGGAGTCGACCGGGACGCCGATGGACTCGACGTCGAGGGCGTGCACCACGACGAAGTAGCGGTGCGGGCCGTGCCCGGCCGGCGGTGCGGCGCCGATGAAGCGGGCCGCGCGGGCGTCGTTGGGCAGTTGGAAGGCGCCCTCGGGCAGGCCTGAGCCGGTGTCGTCGCCGGCGCCCTCGGGCAGCTCGGTGACGGTCGCGGGGATGTCGGCGACCGCCCAGTGCCAGAACCCGGACCCGGTGGGGGCGTCGGGGTCGTAGACGGTGACGGCGTAGCTCTTGGTGCCGTCCGGGGCGCCGCTCCAGGACAGCTGCGGGGAGACGTCCTTCCCGCCGGGGACGCCGGAGGAGTGCTGCTCGGGAGGCCAGGCGGCGCCGTCGGTGACGGCGGTGCTGGTGACGGTGAAGAAGTCCGCCTCTGGGAGGCGGGCGAAGGGGTCGTTGGCGCTCATCGCGTCGTTCCTTTCGGTGTGTGCTGTGGGGCGGTGGTGGTGCGGCGGACGGAGCCCACGGCTTCGCGTGGCGGCACCGCCGCGCTCCCTCGGTCGCTGAATCGACCATAACACTAATAATCGATTATCTGCGGGATCGTCTATGCTGGAGGCATGACTCAGATGGCCCACACCTCGACCTCACCGGGGAAGCTGATGCTCTCCGAGCAGGTCTACGCACACCTGCGGGACGCGATCATGCGCGGGGACCACGCCCCCGGCGACGCCCTCAAACCGCAGGACCTCGCCAAGGAACAGGGGGTGAGCCTGGCCGTCGTGCGTGAGGCGCTCGTGCGGCTGGTCGGCGAGGGCCTCGCCGACCGGCTGCCCAACCGCGGCTTCGCCGTCCCGGCCGTCTCCGACCGCCGCTGGCAGGAGATCGCGGAGGCCCGCAGGACCATCGAACCGGTCGTGCTGCGCATGTCGATCGAGCGCGGGGACGTCGACTGGGAGGCCCGCGTACGAGCCGCCCACCACCGTCTGGCCCGCACCCCGGCGTACGTGCCGGAGGAGGGCGAGTACTACAGCGCCGCATGGTCCGAAGCCCACCGGGTCTTCCACCGCACCCTGCTGGAGGGCTGCGGCAACCCCGTCCTGCTGGAGACCTTCGACCGAACGTGGACCGCGAGCGAACTGGCTCGCCGCTGGTCGGCGCAGCACAACCCCGGCCGGGACGCCGTCGGCGAGCACCGCCGGCTGGAGGAGGCGGCGCTGGCCCGCGACGCCGACACCGCGGCCGAGGTACTGACCCAGCACCTCACCCGGACCGCGGCCGACTTGACCGGCCGCCCCCACCGCGAACCCGCGCAGGAAGCCTGATGCGCCACGCCGACCTGGCTGGACGTGGGGTGTTGTCCGGCGTTCGGCCCGTATGTGCTGGTGGGGTCCTTACGGGTGCGGGCCTTGAGGCGGCGACGCTGCACCGGGTCGAGACGGTCGAGGTCGCGCCAGGACCGGCGGAGGCTGGGCGAGGGCCGGCGGATGAGAGGCGGCAGCACCGTGAACGCACCGTTGGTCTGACCTGCCCGCTCCGCGTGGCCGCGTTCCCGCGAACGGCCGCCACGAGCCGGGGGCTTGCGCGAACTCCGTCACCGCAGTTCGGCCACAGGTCCGCGTGACCGTCGAGAACGCGCGAGCGCGTTCCCAGGAACGTTCGCGCGCATGACGTCGGGGGTGCCGTCGTTCACGGGAAGTAGCAGAGCGGTCTGTGCTCCGGCCGATGATCAGAGCTGGCTGGCGGTCCGTCGAGTGGGACGAAGTACCCGCTGTCGACATCGGGCAGGCAAGCCTCGCTGATGACCCGGTAGCGCGTGGTCAGGCCGGAGGGAATCGGCGTCAGGTCCACGCGTGCACTCGTCGCCTGGTGGGTCGGCACTGTGGCAGAGGCGGGGCACCACTCCTGCACGCCGCCAGGAACGGAGTCAGCACGTACCTCGACGTACTGCCGACCGAGATCACCGATTGAGGGCAGGGACCAGGCCGGACAGTCCGTTCTGTTCGTCCTCGCTGCCGCGAGTGTGGACCGGCGACCTCTCCGACACCGGATCCGACAAGCACCTCACCGCCCGCTGGATCCCCGCGGACCGCCCTCCCGAACCCGCGTTCCCCACGGCCGCACAAGCGCTCGTCGTCTAACCACGTTCGGGGGCCCGCCTTCTCGCGCTACGGCTGGGCCGGCACGACGCGGTGATCAGTGGCGGGTCACTGTGCGGGTTCCGGGCGCGGTGCCGGTGGGTTGCTCGGGTGTCGGTCGAGGGCTTGGTCGAGGCGGCGACGGAGGGCACGGCCGATGGGCTTCTCGACCACCCGGTGGATGATTGCGGCGAGGAGGAGCATCGAGACGGTGGTGAGGGCGAGTCGGCCCCAGGGGCCGAGCCAGTGGGCGTGGGCGGTGAGTTCGGCGGCCATGGGCAGGCCGAGGCTCTGGTGGATCAGGTAGAAGGGGTAGGTGAGCGCACCGGCCGTCATCAGCCAGCGCCAGCGGATGCGGGCGAGGGGGCCGATGGTGGCCAGGAGCAGCAGGGCCAGGAAGGCGGTCAGTAGGGCGCTGGCGACGGTCCAGGAGCAGAGTGCTTTGGATCCCCACTCCCGGTAGTGGCCGGCCAACCGGGTGGGGAGCATGGTCAGTTCGTAGCACCAGGCGAAGCCGAGGAGTATCCAGAGCATGAGGTTCTGCCCGAAGCGGTACATCAGGTAGACCGCGATGCCGGCGACGAACAGGCCGGCGTACTGGCTGAGGACGAGGTCGTCCAGGAACTTGCTCTTCGTCTCCGAGGTGATGATCCCGGCGGCCAGCCAGATCACGCAGAACCCCATGACCCGGTGGTAAGTGGTGCCGAAGGCCAGGAGGACGGCCATGAGGAGGTAGAAGTGGGCCTCGACGGCGAGGGTCCAGGCGACGCCGTCCAGGAGGGTGGCGTGGAGGGCGTCGGGGAACATGGTCAGGTTGGCCAGGACGATCCGGGGGTGGATCACCGCGCCGACGTCGTGGGTCTCCATGGGAATCAGCGCGATCCTGGCCACGATCAGGATGAGAGCGCACCAGTAGGCCGGGTAGAGCCGGGATATCCGTGAGGCGGCGAACTGTCCTGCGGTGCGCCCCCAGGCGCTCATGCAGATGACGAATCCGCTGATGAGGAAGAAGGCCTCGACGCCGAGCCAGCCGTACATCGATGCGTGGTGCAGCGGGTAGGCGAACTCCTTCGCGGACGGCCCCCACAGGGTGGGCGAGATCGCGCTGAGGTAGTGGAATCCCGTGACGGCGAGCGCGGCGAGCAGCCGCATGCCGTCGACGACGGCCAACCGGGCTCCTGGCTCACCCCGACCACGGCCTTCAGTCAGGGCTCTTGCCCGTGCAAGGCCATCCCGGGCCTGCAGGCGGGTCGGCGGTGACGTGGGTTCGTGGAGCACTGGCCGGAGTCCGATCATGTCGATACGCCCGCTCTCCCTCGGGACCGCAGACGAGGGTCGTGGGGGTAAGCGAACTGTGATGCCGCTCAGCCGTTGCACGGGCACGGCACCCGCAGACTGATCAACGTGCGCTCATCTTATTACGAGGAATTCCGGCGAAGGTCGTGCGGTCAGGGCACCGAGTGCAGCCGATCGGGGGCGGCCGGGGGGCGGAAGTCCGCTACGAAAGGAGTCGGAATTCCACGGGGACTCAAGGGCTGAGGCCTGCTCTGTCGCATGGCCGTCCCAGATGCCCTCCGGGTAGGTCAAGTCGTTCAGCGGACACCCTCGGACGGCCTGGGTGCATCGGACTGGCTGGTTACCCGGCCGTCGTCTGCGCCGTGGAGCAGTGAGACAGGCCATCAAGATGCCGCGTCTATCGAGACGCGCGCGCCTCATTGCCACAGCGGTGGCCGCGGCGCTCTGCGTCGTGGTCGCAGAACTGGCCCTGGAGGCCTGGTGGCTCCCCTCCAAGTGGCGAACCTACGACGCCTCCCCGTCCGGCCGGATCCTGGTCAGTGCAGACGATCAGACGATCACGCTCACCGTTAGCTGGTCCTGCGAAGTAGACCTGCTACTGAATGATGCGCCGCGCGACCTACGGACTCAGAGGCCGCGGGCGACGGTCGACAGGACGGCCTCGACGGCGGTGCGCAGCTCGGCTCCGGACAGGCCCCGCAGTGGGCCCTCGACCAGCAGGTCCGACAGGCCGTGGACCGCCGACCAGGCCGCGTACTCGGCGCCCGGGCGGCGGTCGGGGGGGAAGGCGCCGAGCCGGACCAGGTCGTCGAGGTGGGTGGACAGGATGGCGTAGGGGTCCGCGCCGCAGGAGCCCTCCGGGCCCGGTTCCCCGCCCGATGCCAGGCCCGATGCCGGATCCGGTTCCCCGCGCGGGGCGGCGCTGGTCCCGCAGAAGGCGGTGCGGAACCAGCCGGGCTCGGTCAGGGCGAAGTCGATGTACGCCCGGCCGATCGCGTCCAGCCGCGCGCGGGCCGCCGCCACCTCGTCGGGCAGGTCCACGGCCGCGGAGCGGGCGAGCATGAGCCGCCCCAAGCGGTTCATGCAGCTCGCCGCGACCGCCGCCAGCAGGGCCTCGTGGCCGGCGAAGTGCCGGTACGCGGCGTTGTGCGAGACGCCCGCCCTCCGGCTGACCGCGCGCAGGACGACGGCGGCGGGTCCGCCGGTCCTGGCGAGGTCGACCCCGCCGGCGACCAGTGCTTCCCGCAGGTTTCCGTGGTGGTACGGCCGGCTCGTGGCCACGTTCCCGCCCTCCCGTCCCTTCCGGTGTTGACAGTGTCCACTTTGCGGTGGAATGCTGGCAGATGTCCACATGTTCCCGCTGTCAACATCGCGGGATCCACTCCGTCGACCTAGGTTCTGTCCGGCGGATCATGGTCGGAGCCAGAGGCGGATCGCTGCGACGGTGACCGTGCCATGGAAGACGTAGGCCCGCTTGTCGTAGCGG
>NZ_JBHYGR010000109.1:0-23257 GCF_042738155.1 Kitasatospora sp. NPDC059088
CGGTGGGCGCTCTACCCCACACCCCCGCCCCCCTCCGTTTTCTCCCCGCTCTTTCCGCCTCCCACCCGCCCGCGCCCCCCCCCCCGCCGCAGTAACCGCCGTGCACCTCAGGCCGGGACCATCGGGGCCGTCAGTTGCCATCACCAATTCTCGTCACTCTGACGCGAATTCGCCGAGAGTGGCTGCCTTGGTTGCCGATGTCTGAGATGCTGAGGGTCCATCGAGGGAGGCTTCAGCCATGCAGTGGAAGATCCATGGGGAACGTCCGATCTACGAGAACCCATGGGTCAACCTGTGGCTGGCCGACATCGAGCAGCCCGACGGCCACCGCTGGGAACACCACGTGGTCAAGCTGCGGCACCTCGCGGTGGCGGCCGTAGTGAACGACCAGAAGCAGGTCCTCATGATGTGGCGGCACCGCTTCATCACCAACACCTGGGCCTGGGAACTCCCGATGGGTCTCATCGAGCCGGACGAGACCCCGGCAGAGGCGGCGGCCCGCGAGACGCTTGAGGAGACAGGCTGGAAGGTGGGTGAGGTCAAGTCGCTGATCTACGCCCAACCGGCCAATGGAATCACCGACTCGGAGCATTTTGTCTTCCGGGCTGATGCTGTCGAGTACATGGGCCCGCCGACAGAGCGCAACGAGTCCGACCGGATCGAGTGGGTCCCCCTGTCCGAGCTGCGCGGCATGATCGACCGACGCGAGATCGTCAGCAGCGGCACGCTCGTGGGCGTGCTGTACGTGCTGTTGGACGAGGCCGGCCTTTGATCACCCGGTCATGCCGGTGATCCGGTCGGACAGTTCCGCGACCGGGGCGCTGCTCCGGTAGGGCCTGAGGAGTTGGCGGAACTCCTGGAGGTGGACCCTTACCCTGGGGGACTCGACAGCCTCCGCGAGTGCGAGGGCCTCCCCGGCGGTCGCGCATGCCAATTCGACCTCTCGCTGCTGGAGTTGGGTGCGTGCGAGCCAGAAGGTGTGGAAGGCGCGCCCTCTGAGGTTCGCCATCGGCTCGGCTTGCAATCCTTCGGCGATGAGAGGCTCAGCAGCTCCGGCTTCACCCAGCTGGCCAAGGACGATGCCAGTGTCCACGGTTAGCTTGGTGTGGTCGAAGTACTGAACCCAGACAGGGTCGTCATCGCCATCGGCGATGCGCTCGAAGTGGTGATGCGCCTCGGTGATCGCACGATGGGCTGCCTCCCGATCGTACGTACTTGCGTGGCCGAAGGCTTCGCGCATCGACAGCATGGCCAGCAGCCTTGGTGTACCCGTGGCGAGGCGCGCGTTGTCCTGTGCGGCCCGGGCGAGCGTGATCGCATCCTGCGGCTTGTCCTGGTATGTCGCCTGGAGGCTGAGGCAGGCGAGCACATTGGCGACGAACGTACGGTCGTCGATGTCTCGCGCGAATCGAAGCGATTCGGTGAAGTAGCCCTGCGCTGCGCTGTACTGTCGCGCGTCGAAGTACGTCCAGCCGGCAAGGCGGGCGAGCTCGGCGGCGATGCCGTGGAGACTGTGCCGGTAGTTCGGGTCGGCGGTGTCCCGCATGACGCACGTCACGTACCTGAGTTGGCCGATCACTGCGGGCCGGAGTGCCTCACCGCCGTGTTGGTCGTCTCGCCTCCAGTAGTCCTCGATGGATACCTGGAGGGAGCGAAGGATGTTCGGTGTGGCTCTGGATCCGGCTGCGATGGCCAGGATGTCATTCAGGTCACCCCCGCTCGGCGCATCCCTGGCCGACTGCGAAGCGGGCACGGGGCCGATCGTCACAGGTGACCCGTGGCAAGAGGCGGACGACCGTTCCCAGTTGCGGTCTGCCAGGCCGAGCATGTGACCGGGGATTCGTAAGCCATCCGCGATGCGCTCGATGACGGCCATGTTCGTGATCTTCGGCCGCCCCTTCATCACCTCCCCCACTCTGCTGGGTGTCAGCTCACATGCTCGCGCGATGCGTGAAGGGTGGAACCCTGCTCTGCGCTTCGCAAGTTGGAAGATCCGTGCGAAGTCTCGGTCCGCGCAGGCCGCCCTCATCTCGGGGTCCGCAAGCAGGCGACGCGGAAGCCCGGACGACCCCAATGACTCACTCACGACCGGCCCCCAGCAGCAGAAGGATCATCGCTCGGTGTCACTTGAGATAACTGACCGCAAGTTTACCCATCGTGGGTACACGCGCTGGCCTTATCTCAAGGCAGCCGTCTCGGGATTCTGGTGGTCGTCCGGAGAGATGCCCGGAGCACCCGACTGAGACGGTCCCACCAATGAACTACATCGACACCGCCACGATCCCGAAGCCGCGCACCTGGGATGTCGAGCCGAACCCGGCGGCCATCCGGCCTGCGCGCCAACTGATCCGGTTCATCGCCGTTTCTTGGCGTGTTCCGTTGACGGACAACGCCTTGCGGGACGTGGAGTTGTGCGCTGATGAGTTGCTGGCCAATGCCATCGAGTACGTGCAGGAGCGCTGCCGCGTCACAGTCCAGTGGACTGGCAGCCGCCTGCGGGTCGAGGTCGCGGACAGCAGCCCGAACCCGCCGGTGAGTAAGACGGCGGACGACATGGCCACCGGCGGCCGCGGCCTTCTGCTGGTCAAGGCCCTGGCTCACTCCTGGGGCTGGCACCCGGTGGATGTGGGCAAGGTGGTGTGGTTCGAGGTGTGCCCCGACGAAGGGGTGACAGGAGATGCGCGACTCGCCGCGCTCGTCTTCGCGGCTCAAGTCCACGCAGCAAAACCACCGGCGGGGGTGCGGGTTCGTAAGTGCGAGCCGACGGCACAGGCCGCATGGTGACCGTCCGTTCCTGGTCCTCCCGGTACGAGATCCGCTTGATCGGCTCCGGGAGCCCCCACTTCGTCCTGCTCGAGTGCTGGGGGATCTACGACCGCGAGCAGCACGAGTACGTGCGCGTTCCGGGTTCCTCGGACCGGATCAGGCGGTTCTACGCCAAATCGGCCGCCGAGGCCCACCTGCGCCACTCCGGCGCCTGACGGATTACTCAGAGGAGGGAAAGTGCACGACCTCATCGCCAGCCCATTCCTGGACGAGTACGTGTTGGTGCGACCCGGTAGCCGTGGGGGCCTCCGGCTGCCGCAGGCCGACTACGAAGAACTGCGCGTCCACGACCCCGCCCAGATGGCCCCCTCCTGGCTCGTGGACGCTGCAGGCGCACAGTGGGCCGACCTTGATGTCGCGGGACGGCCGTTGGCCGAGTTCCTGCTGGTCCGGCAGCCCTCCTCGTGGGGGTACTCCCGGGCGTCGTGGGAGATCAACCTCGGCTGCAATTACGCCTGCAAGCACTGCTATCTGGGGCTCAAGGTCAACTCGGGCATGGCCCTGGCGGACAAGCTCACCTGCCTGCGCATCATGGCCGAAGCCGGTGTGCTGTGGCTCCAGATCACCGGCGGAGAGCCCACGGTGGACAAGGACTTCATGGCTTCCTACCGGACCGCGTTCGAGCTGGGCATGATGATCACGGTGTCGACGAACGCCTCGCTGTTGTGGCGCGAGAACCTGCTCGGCCTCTTCCGGGAGTGCCCGCCCTACCGGGTTACGGTGTCGATGTACGGCGCCGCGAAGGCCAGTTACGACGAACTGACGCAGCGCCCGGGTGCCTGGGACCTGTTCGTCCAGGGGATGAACGCCGCCCGCCACGCCAAGCTGCCGCTGCGGATGAGCATCGTCGTCACCGAGGGCAACGCGGACGAGGAACAGGCGATGATCGATCTGTGCCGGTCGTGGGGGCTGGAGTACAACGTCTTCACCAACATAACGCCGACGATCTACGGCGGCGCCGAGTCGCTGACCGCGCAGTCCAAAGAGCACTTGCGGATGCGACGACCGTTCGCCGGGTGCAACGCGGGCCACACGTTCTTCCACGCCGACCCGCACGGTCTGGTGTCCATCTGCAAGATCGGCCGTGACGACCAGATCAGCCTCCCCGGCGAAGGGATCGACGGCCTCGCCCGGCTCGGCGCCATCGCCGACCGTCTCATGCTTCGCACCGGTGGCTGCTCCGGCTGCCAGCTCTCGGGGTCGTGCACTGTGTGCCGGCCGCTGGCCAAGCACTACCAGGAGGCGAAGGCACCACTCGCAAGTTACTGCCAGCACGGGATCAAGAAAGCAGGATGACCATGACCGCTGTAGCTGTCGAACTCTCCCCGAGGCGCCCGCTGCCGGGTGACGGCCCGTCCCAGCGTCTGCCGTACCTGACGCGGCCCCTCCAGGCCCCCGCCCAGCCGGTCACCGAGATCACCACCGTGGCTGACCTGGACGACATCATGGAGTCGATCAAGTGCTCGTGCTCCGCGGGCGACGACAACCCGCACTGATCGCGTTCGGTCGGTAACGCTCAGGCCCTGGCGCGGTTCGCGTCAGGGCCTGAGGCCTGTGCGGGAGCCGAGTAGCGTGGGTTCATGGGATTCCGCTGGGACTGGATGCGTCCCCGAATGTCCGTGCCGTGCCTGCCGACGCTCGGCCCCCTGCACCCCGAGGGCCTGAGCTCGGAGCTGATGGATGACGTGTTCGCCGTCGCCGGCACCGGGGAGTTCCTTCCGCACGACAAGGACCGGCGATGGTCCGATCGCAAGGGCGAGTGGGTCGTGGTGAACGACATCGTCCAGGACCGGGAACGAACCCTGATCCCGACCCTCACCGACCGTGGAGTCCTACGCGTTCACCTCTACGGGTCCCGAGGGCACCTGTTCGAAGCCCAGGAGGCAGCCGCCAAGCTTGCCGCCGTCCACGGAGCCGGGAAGGCCCGCGTCGTGTGGTTCCAAGAGGGGCCGGACGCCTCTGCCGCGTGTACCCGGGTCCAGCTCAGGAGCTTCGACCGTCCCGCTCCCGCCGTGGACGGGATCGGGGTCCTGTCCGAGGCGGCCGCAGGGGTGGCGGGCACCTTCGACGACTTCTCGGCGAATCTCGCCGACGAGGGGTTCGCCTTCCTGAACTCCAGGCTCGACACCGTCGGCCCGGTCCTGGTCGCGGTGCGCGATGGTCGGGTGGTCGGGGCGATCGGCCCGATGGAGACGATGTCCGACCCGATCGGTCAAGTCAGGCTCCTGCCGCAGTACTTCGGGGTCCTGCCCGAGTGCCGGGGCCTCGGCCTCGGGCGCCTGCTGTGGCGCGCCGCGATGCACTGGGGGCAGGAGCACGGCGCGGACTACCAGCTGCTGCAGACCACCGTCGGTGGCCCGTCCGACCGGCTGTGCCGGAGTGAGGGGCTGATCGATCTCGGCGTGGTCTGCACCCTGGACGTCTGAGATGCCACGAGGGCGGTGCGGGCGCGGGTGGCGCCTCTGATGGTTACAGAGGCGGTGCAGCCGTTGGTGGCGGGGCGTTCCGCCCGGTCGGCGCAGGCGTGGCAGACGCCGGGCCGGGGGACGGGGTCGCGGCACTCGTTGCACTCGGCGTAGCGGGGAGTGGGAGGGCTTTCCGGGGTTCGGGGTGGCGGGAGTTTGTGGCGGAGGCGGTAACCGAGTACGGCTGGTGCCGAGTGGATGGGGGTGGGCAGGCCCGGGAGGAGGGCTTGGGCCAGGTCGGCCGAAGTGCTGCCGCGTTGGAGCCACTGGGCGACCAGGGGCGCCAGCTGCTCGGCCTCGGATTGACCCAGCCGCAGGCGGGGTTCGGGGCGGATCACCCGGAACAGGGCGGCCACCGCCTCGCGGAGAGGCGGGGGGAGGGTGGTTGCTTGCTCCGGTTCCTTTACTACGGGGCGGTCTGCGCGGCCGATGGCCGGTTCACCGGGTGCCGGACGGGTGGCAGCCGGTGTGCTCGGCCACGGGGTGTCGTAGACGTGGTTCTCTGTGCGGACGGTGCCGTCGGGCAGCCGGACCAGTTCGACGCGGTAGTAGCCGGCGTCGGTGAGTTCTTTGAGGGCCTTGCGGATCGCGCCGCGCCCCTGGGGGCTGGTGTCGGCCATGTGCCGTCCGTCCTCGTGCCAGCCGTCGGGGCGGGAGAGGAGGTCGGCGAGGAGGCCTCGGGCGGTGTAGCTCAACCTTCTGTACTGCAACATGGAGTTGGGCAACACGGTGAAGTGACGTGCGTGGTGGGTACGATGTACTCGCATCGGGAGCTCGACTCCTGGTGCCGGACCCCGGAGCGTTGGCGCGCTGCCGGGGTCAACTGTTTGTGGTTCGGGTGCGCAACGTAACACGGCCCTTGCCCGGTCAATTGTCTTTCAAGACAAGGGTGGTTATCGCACTTTCAGGCGAGGGTGGCCGCGTCCAGGGAAGCTGCGGTGGCGGCGCGGACGAGGGCCTGCATGAGGCGGAGGTCGGTGCCCTGTTCGGGGTGCCACTGGACGCCGATGGTGAAGCCGGGGCCCTCGACGGCCTCCACCGTGCCGTCCGGGGCGAGGGCGCTGACGCGCAGGCCGGTGCCGAGGCGGTCGACGGCCTGGTGGTGGAAGGTGGGCACCTCCAGCTCGGTCTCCGGGAGCAGGCCGCCGACCAGGGTGCCGGGCACCGGGCGGACCAGGTGGGCGCCGTAGCACCCCGGTGTGCCCGCGTGGACGTCCACGTCGAGGACGTCCGGCAGGTGCTGCACCAGCGTCCCGCCGCAGACCACGTTCAGCACCTGCATGCCCCGGCAGATCCCCAGCACCGGCATGCCCGCGGCCAGGGCGCCGCGCAGCAGGGCGACCTCCCAGACGTCGCGTTCCGGGGAGTCGACGTCCGTCAGCGGGTGGGCGGGTTCCCCGTAGTACGCCGGGTCGATGTCCGGTCCGCCGGCGATGACGAGGGCGTCGAGCCGGGCGAGGGCCTCGGGGGCGCGCTCGGGGGCGTCGGGCGGGAGCAGGACGGCGAGCCCGCCGGAGTCCTGCACGTAGGCGGTGTACCGCTCCGGCACCAGGGCGACGCGACGGCCGCGCCAGTCGCTCCAACTCGCGTCCACCAGGTAGGTGCTGACACCGATGAAAGGCCTGCGATCCATGGCGCGCATTCTCCTCCCGTACCGTCCGGTACCTCGCCAATCACGCGCCTCGGCGCGCCACACCCGTCCGCCCTCTTCCGCCCCGTGAGCCGCAGGCCGTACGGTTCGCTGTGACCGCTTGATCTCGAAGAGTGATCGTGGAGGAGGAGGGTTTCGGCATGCCCGAGAACGCCATGCCCGAGAACGCCCCCGCGGGTTCGCGGCCCCGGCCGCCACTGACCCTGGACGAGCTGCGGGTCCTGGTGGACGCGGGCGAGGTGCACACCGTCGCGCTCGCCTTCACCGACATGCAGGGCCGGTTGCAGGGAAAACGGTTCGCCGCCCGCTTCTTCCTCGACGAGGTCGCGGAGAACGGCGCCGAGGCCTGCGACTACCTGCTCGCCGTGGACGTCGACCTGAACACCGTGGACGGCTACGCCTTCTCCTCCTGGGCCACCGGCTACGGCGACTTCGCGATGCGCCCCGACCTCGGCACCCTGCGGCTGACGCCCTGGCAGCCCGGCACCGCCCAGGTCACCGCCGACCTGGCCCGGCACGGCGGCCACCCGGTGGACGCCGCCCCGCGCCAGCTGCTGCGCCGCCAGCTCGCCCGGCTCGCCGAGTACGGGCTGAGCGCCGACATCGGCACCGAGCTGGAGTTCCTGGTCTTCCGCGACACCTACGAGCAGGCCTGGCTGGGCGGTTACCGCGGCCTCACCCCGGCGAACCTCTACAACGTGGACTACTCGATGCTGGGCACCGCCCGGGTCGAGCCGCTGCTCGCCCGGATCCGCAACGAGATGGCGGGCGCCGGGCTGACCGTCGAGTCCGCCAAGGGCGAGTGCAACCTCGGCCAGCACGAGATCGCGTTCCGCTACTCCGACGCCCTCACCACCTGCGACCAGCACAGCGTCTACAAGACCGGCGCCAAGGAGATCGCCGCCCAACAGGGCTGCGCGCTCACCTTCATGGCCAAGTACGACGAGCGCGAGGGCAACAGCTGCCACATCCACCTGTCGCTGCGCGACGCCGTCGGCGCCCCCGCCTTCGCCGACCGGGACGGCCGGATGACCGACACCATGCGGCACTTCCTGGCCGGGCAGCTGGCCGCGCTGCGCGAGTTCAGCCTGCTGTACGCGCCGAACATCAACTCCTACAAGCGCTACCGCCCGGGCTCCTTCGCCCCGACCGCCGTCGCCTGGGGCCGGGACAACCGCACCTGCGCCTACCGGGTGGTCGGCCACGGCCCGGCCCTGCGGATGGAGAACCGGGTGCCCGGCGGCGACGTCAACCCGTACCTCGCGGTGGCCGGGATGATCGCGGCCGGACTGGACGGCCTGCGCAAGCTCGACCTGCCCGCGCCCTGCCTGGGCAACGCCTACGGGGTGGAGGAGTACGCCCGGGTGCCCGGATCGCTGCGCGAGGCCGCCGAGTTGTGGGCGGGCAGCGAACTGGCCCGGACGGCCTTCGGGGGCGACGTGGTCGAGCACTACCTGAACATGGCCCGGGTCGAGCAGGCCGCCTACGACGGGACCGTCACCGACTGGGAGCGCTACCGCTCCTTCGAACGGATGTGAGGCGGGACATGACCGAACCGACCGAGAACGTCCCCATCCACACCGAGGAGTGACGGTCCATGACCGAGCAGGACGACATCGTCTGCCGCCGCCTGGTCGGCCGCACCGCCGTGGTCACCGGCGCGGGCAGCGGGATCGGCCTGGCCGCGGCCCGCCGGCTCGCCGCGGAGGGCGCCAGGGTGGTCTGCGCGGACCTGGACGAGGAGAGCGGACGGGCGGCCGCCAAGGCGGTCGGCGGGCTGTTCGTGCACACCGACGTCACCGACCCGTCCATGGTCGAGGCGCTGTTCGACGAGGCGTACGAGACCTACGGCAGCGTGGACGTCGCGTTCAACAACGCGGGCATCTCCCCACCGGAGGACGACTCGATCCTGACCACCGGGCTGGACGCCTGGCGCAAGGTCCAGGAGGTCAACCTGACCTCGGTCTACCTGTGTTGCAAGGCCGCACTGCCGTACATGCGCCGGCACGGGCGCGGCTCGATCATCAACACCGCCAGCTTCGTGGCCCGGATGGGTGCGGCCACCTCGCAGATCTCGTACACCGCGTCCAAGGGCGGGGTGCTGGCGATGTCCCGCGAGCTGGGCGTGCAGTTCGCCCGGGAGGGCATCCGGGTCAACGCGCTGTCGCCCGGGCCGGTGGACACCCCGCTGCTGCGCGAACTGTTCGCCGCGGACCCGGAGCGGGCGGCCCGCCGAATGGTGCACATCCCGCTCGGCCGGTTCGCCCGGGCCGAGGAGATCGCGGCCGCGGTGGCCTTCCTCGCCAGCGACGACTCCTCGTTCATCACCGCGAGCGAGTTCCTGGTGGACGGCGGCATCTCCGGGGCGTACGTCACCCCGCTGTAGGCCCGCGCCCCTGCCCCGTCGGGGGTTCTCACCGTAATCTCATCGAAAACCTCCGGAATTCCCGGCTGCGCTGATTTCGCGTTTATCCGGCTACCTTTAGATTCTTTCTGTGAGCGAGCAGATCCCCGCCGGGTGGTACCCGGACCCGAAGAACGCCGGCGACCCGAGACCGCAGCGCTGGTGGGACGGCAAGGGCTGGACGGCCGACACCCGGCCCGCACCCTCGGACGCCCCGCAGCCGGAGTCCCCGGCCGCGGCGGCCCCGGGGCCGGAGACGGCCGAACAGCCCAGGGTGCTGGAGGGCGAGGTCCTGGACAGCGGCCCGACGGTCCGCTACCCGGAACCGCCGCCCTTCGGCACCGCCTACGGGATGCCCGGCGCGCCCGGCGAGCTGCCGCGCAAGCCGCGCCGCAAGCCGTCCAAGCTGGTGGTGGCCACCGTCGTGGCCGCCGTGCTCGGCCTGGGCGCCGGCTCGGGGATCACCTACCTGGCGATGGACGGCCACGACAACGGCCGGCCGCAGCGCAGCGCCGCCCGCAACCAGCCGGCCCCGAACGGCGACGGACCGTTCGGCTTCCCCGGCTTCGGCGGCGGCGGCAACGGCGCCAACGGGGGCAACGGCGGCGGGAACGGCGGCGGTGGCAACGGCGGGAACGGCAACCCCGGCGGTGGCGGCGGCAACGGCAACGGCAGCGGGAAGTCCAGGCCGGGCGCCAACAAGGCGATCGACCTGGTGAACGGGCTCACCCTGCCCACCCCCTCCGGCTGGCAGGCGGGCACCACCAACGACGGCTACGCCGCGCTGAGCATCGGCGCCTACAAGTGCCCGGACGGCACCGACAGCTGCACCCTCGGCGGGGTGAACACCGGCCGGATCAGCGGCGGCGGCACCGACGCCCAGGCGGCGGCGAAGGCCGACATCGACAAGGCCGTCAAGGACTCCTACGGCGATGTCACCGGCCACCAGGAGCTCAAGTCCGAGGCCGTGAAGGTCAACGGCCAGGACGGCTACCTGGTCCGCTGGAAGGTGGACGCCGCCAAGGGCAACAGCGGCTACGTCCAGACCGTGGTCTTCCCGACCGCGGACGGCAAGGCGCTGGTCTCGGTGCACTTCGGCTTCGACATCGCCGACAAGGCACCGGACGTCGGCGTGATGGACACCATCGTGAAGGGCATCACCGACTTCAAGGGCAAGATCCCGGGCCTGCCCGGCCTGCCGGGCTCCGGCCCCGGCTCCGGTGCGGGCGGTGGCTCCGGCAGTGGCAGTGGCTCCGGTTCCGGCAGCAGCCCGGACGGCGGCCCGGACGTCTCCGGTACGGCCACCACCTGAGCCCCCCGCTCCTCACACCGTGACGGCCCGCCCGGGAGGAACCCTCCCGGGCGGGCCGTCGCCGTTCACCTCACGGCGCCGGTGGAGCCGCGGAACCGGGCCGGACGGGGGTGGGCCGGCCCGGCCCCGTGTCGTCCGGCGTCAGGAGTCGCGTCGAACAGCCTCGACGCGACGGCGCCGGAGCACCATGCCCGCCCAGCCGACCCCGAGCGCGGCGGCACCGGCGAGCAGCAGCGGCCCGGTGGCGGAGGTGCCGCCCACGGCCGCCGAGGTGGTCGGGAGGGGCTGGCCGGCCGGGGCGTTCGGGTCCCCGCCGTGCCCGTGGTGGGCGACCGTGGACTTGGGGGCGTCGGCGGCGATCTGGGCGTCGCTCGGCGCGGCCGGGGCGGCGAACGAGGAGACGGCCGGGGCCCCGGCGGCGCTGGCGGACTTGCCGAAGTCGACGTCCGAGCAGCTGTAGAACGCCTCCGGGCTGTCGCTGCGCTGCCAGATCATGTAGAGCAGCTGGCGGCCGGTGCGCTGTGGCAGGGTGCCCGGGTAGGTGTAGTACCCGTTGGTGGCGGTGCGGTCGACCTGCACCTGGGCTACCGGCGTCGGGTCGAGGTCCGACCACTTGAGCGGCTTGGTCGGGTCGTAGCCCGGCTTGGTGATGTACACGGTCTGGGTGCCGACGTGCGGCGCGGTGGTGCGGAACTGGAAGGTGAAGCTGCCGGCGCTGACCGGGGTGGCCGGCCAGTCGGTGCGGGGCCAGTCCAGGGCCGCGTACTTGTCGCGGTTGGCCGAGCAGAGCTTGCCGTCCGGGATCAGCGCCTGGTGGTTGCCGTTGGCGTTGGCGATGTTGACCTCGTTCCAGTCGTACAGCGGCTGGGTGCCGCTCGCGGCGACGAGGTCCTTGCAGACCTGGGACACCGGGTGCTCGGGGCCCTCGGCGTAGCAGGCGGCGATCCGGCTGACCGGTCCGGTCATGGTGCCGTGGGCACTGGCGGTGCCGGCGGTGGTCGCGGCCACCGCGAGGACCGCGGCGCCGACCACGCCGACGGACAGGGCACTTCGCTTGATGGACATGGGGTGGGGACTCCTTGGCCGTCGTTCCGGGCGGGTGTGGGGGAGCGGACACGCCTGCCCGTTCGGGGGCCGCCGGCCCGGATCGCGGACCCCCGGCCAGAGCGTAGGATTGGTCTGGACCATAAGGCAATAGCTCGGCGTGATGCGGTTATTGACGGACTGTAGGCGCCCGAGCAGCGCAAAGGCCCGATGGGACACCGGGGTTAGGTGTTCCATCGGGCCCGCTTAAGGCTGGGGAAAGGTCGGGCTCAGAAGTTCAGGTTGCCGTTGACCGTGTCGGACTGGACCAGCTTGCCGACGTGACCGCTCTGGATGACGTTGCCGTTCACCGTCATGTCCCTGAGTTCGTTGTGGTACACCGTGACGGCCGGAGCCGGGGAGTCCTGGGTGAACTCCGCCAGGATCTCCCGGAGTTCGCCCGCCGCCTCCGGGTGCTCGCGGAACAGCCGGCGCAGCCGGGTGCGCAGCACGGCTGTCTGGTCCGCCAGCGCCTCCTCGTCGTCGCCGGCCTCCAGCACCTCGGCCCGGATCACCTCCAGCTCGGTGCTGGTCGCCTCGTCCTCCGCGCCGCGCCCGAACATCTGGGAGACCCGCGAACTGACCTGCTGCCAGGCCGCGGTGGCCATCAGCCCGGCCAGCGAAGAGGCACCCGACGTCACCATCTGCTGGACGATCTCGGCTTCCATGCTGCTCCCTCGTCGTTCGTCGTGACGCCACCACGGTAGGGCAGGGCCGGACGAACCGTCAGAGGAACGCCTTCCCCTCGCCCCGGTACGTGGGGACGGTCCGGACGATCCGGTCCCCCTCGATCAGGTGCAGTTCGGCGAAGCGCTCGCACAGCTCGCCCGCCTTGGCGTGCCGGAACCAGACCCGGTCGCCGATCAGCAGGTCGTCGGCGGCCGGGCCGATCAGCGGGGTCTGCACCTCGCCGGCGCCCTCCATCGGGTCGTACTGCAGGCCCGGCGGCAGGTACGGCACGGGGGCGCGGTCCGGTCCGGTCGGGCCGGAGGCCGGGTAGCCGCCGCCGAGCACCGTGACCACCCCGACGCCGGGGCGGCGCACCACGGGCTGGCCGAACAGGGCGGCCGGGCGGCCCCGGAAGGCGCGGTAGTTGTCGAACAGCTGCGGCTGGTAGAGCCCGGAGCCGGCGGCGACCTCGGTGACGGCCCGCTCGGCGACGGTGGACTCCACGCTGCCGGTGCCGCCGCCGTTGACGAACTCCAGCTCGGTGACCTGCCTCAGCCGCCGCACCACGGCCGCGCGCCGCTCGGCCAGTTCGGTCCGGGCCCGGCTCTGCATCAGCCGGACCACCTGGGAGCGCACCGGCCGCCCCGGCACCCGGTCCCCGACCCCGGCGACGTGTCCCTCGTACGCCATCAGGCCGACCACCCGGAACCCGGCCCGGCGCTGGACGAGTTCGGCGAAGGCGCCGAGCTCCTCCGGGGTGCGCAGCGGTGAGCGCCGGGCGCCCACCCGGACCCGGCCGCCGAACAGGTGCAGCGCGGTGTCCAGTTCCAGGCAGACCCGGACCTCGGCGTCGCCGCTGCGGGCCTTGTCGATCAGGTCCAGCTGGGCCGGGTCGTCCAGGACGACGGTGACCCGCTCGGCCAGCTCCTGGTCGCCGGTCAGTTCGGCGTAGCCCGCGCGGTCGGTGGAGGGGTACGCGAGCAGGACGTCGCGCACGCCGGTGCGGGCCAGCCAGAGCGACTCGTCCAGGGTGAAGCTCATCACCCCGGCGAAGCCGTCCACGGCCAACGCCCGGTCCAGCAGGGCCCGGCAGCGCAGGGACTTGCTGGCGACCCGGATCGGCTTGCCGCCCGCCCGGCGCACCAGGTCGGCGGCGTTGGCGTCGAAGGCGGCGAGGTCCACGACGGCCACCGGTCCGTCCAGATGGGCGGTGGCCCGGTCGTAGCGGTGCCGGTCCGTGACAGGGGTGCGCGCAACGAGGATGGGCATGGGCGCAGGGTGCCACAGCGCGCTACCGGTGGGTAGAGGTTGTGTGCACGGAAATGCGGGTGGCGGTGCCCGGTGGCATAGGGTCGGCGGGGTGGACCGCAAAGACTTCTCCAACCCGGCGTTCGTCGGCAAGAGCATCCCGAATCCCGGCTTCTCCGACGACGACGGCACGGCGGACGCGGCCCTGACGGCAGCGCTGGCCCGCTGGTCGCAGGACCGTACGGCGGAGCCCGAGGTGCTGGCGGCACTGACCCCGACCCGGTTGATGGTCCCGATCGTGGCCGTCCTGGGCGAGGTCGAGGTGGACGAGCACGGGCACAAGCACGACAAGTCCAGTGACATGGCCGTCCCGGTGCTGGAGGCCCCGGACGGGCGCCGC
This sequence comes from Kitasatospora sp. NPDC059088, assembly GCF_042738155.1. Classification (NCBI taxonomy): domain Bacteria; kingdom Bacillati; phylum Actinomycetota; class Actinomycetes; order Kitasatosporales; family Streptomycetaceae; genus Kitasatospora; species Kitasatospora sp. NPDC059088. Next base: position 14,059 of record NZ_JBHYGR010000109.1, read on the forward strand.
GCGCTGCCGGCCTTCACGTCACTGGCGGCGCTCGCCCGCTGGCGGGCCGATGCCCGCCCGGCGCCGACCGCGGCCCCGCAGGCGGCGATGGTCGCCTTCTCCGAGCGCGCCGACACCCTGGTGATCGATCCGGCCGGGCCGGTGCCGTTCCTGCTGTCGGGCGCCCGGTTGCGGGCACTGGCGGAGAACCGGCCGTACCTGCCGCCGGTCCGGGACCCGGACGTGCGGGAGGCGGTCCGGGCGCTGCTGGCGGCCGAGCCCGAGGTGGCCGGCGGGGTGCTGGCGCCGGCGGAGGACTCGGACGGGGTGCTCGCGGTGGTGTTCGACCCGGCGCTGGACCAGCCGGGGCTGCAGGAGGCCGCGCAGCGGGTCGGCCGGGCGGTGGCCGGGGATCCGGTGCTGCGGGTGCGGCTGGACCGGGGGCTGGACCTCGCGGTGCTGCCCGCGAGCGCCCAGCTGCCGGGGGAGCCGCTGTACCGGCGCTGAACGCAATGCAAAACGGGACCACCTACCACATGTGGTAGGTGATCCCGTTGTTGATCTCGATCAGGAGTACACCGGCCCGGTGAACTTCTCGCCCGGCCCGGTGCCCGGCGCGTCCGGCACCAGCGAGGCCTCGCGGAAGGCCAGCTGGAGCGAGCGCAGCCCGTCGCGCAGCGGGGCGGCGTGGAAGTTGCTGATCTCCGGGGCGCCGGCGGTGACCAGCCCGGCGAGGGCGGTGATCAGCTTGCGGGCCTCGTCGAGGTCCTTGTCCTTCTCGCCGCCCTCGGCCAGACCGCACTTGACCGCGGCCGCGCTCATCAGGTGCACCGCGACGGTGGTGATCACCTCGACCGCCGGGACCTCGGCGATGTCGCGGGTGAGGTCGTCGAAGCCGATCGCGTCGTCGTCCGTGCCGGGGGTCTGGGTGGGCTCGCTGCTCAAGGGGGGCTCGTTCCGTCGTGCGGTGTGGGTACAGGTGGAGCGTACAAGGGGGCCGGAACGCGCCGGGAGGGCAGTGCGCCGCGCCGGAGTCCGGCGGAGCGGGGGCGGAATAGCGTTCGACAGCGCGACGCTGTAAGCTTCGAGACTGACCGGCCGGGCTCCCTCATGGGCACCTGGCCAGCAAGTGGAGGCTCCACCCAGGAGGCCCGAGAGGGCAACCGCGAAAGTCTCCCACCCGATCGGCCTCGCGGTCGACGGGTCCCGGTCCGCGACGGGCGCCGAGGCGCCGAGTCGCCCGCAGCGTCCCTCACCGGATGCCGCCCCCGGATGTGTGGAGCCCCGCTTGTACCGAGCGGGGCTTTTTTCGTGTCGCGGTGCACGCGGTGCCGAGAGGTACCGGGCAGCGCAGCACGAATGAAGCCCCGCCCAGTGGTCGAGTCCACTACGTGCGACCGCCGTCCGACGGCCGCATCGCAGAAGGTGCAACCGAGGAGGCCCCATCAGCACCGAGCCCCGCATCAACGACCGGATCCGCGTTCCGGAGGTGCGACTCGTCGGTCCCAGCGGCGAGCAGGTCGGCATCGTGCCGCTTGCCAAGGCGCTGGAGCTCGCGCAGGAGTACGACCTCGACCTGGTCGAGGTCGCGGCGACCGCCCGGCCGCCGGTGTGCAAGCTCATGGACTACGGCAAGTTCAAGTACGAGTCGGCCATGAAGGCCCGTGAGGCGCGCAAGAACCAGGCGCACACGGTCATCAAGGAGATGAAGCTCCGGCCGAAGATCGACCCGCACGACTATGACACCAAGAAGGGTCACGTCGTCCGGTTCCTCAAGCAGGGCGACAAGGTCAAGATCACGATCATGTTCCGTGGTCGTGAGCAGTCCCGCCCCGAGCTGGGCTTCCGTCTGCTGCAGCGGCTCGCCGACGACGTCCAGGACCTGGGCTTCGTCGAGTCCTCGCCGAAGCAGGACGGCCGGAACATGATCATGGTTCTTGGCCCGCACAAGAAGAAGACCGAGGCGATGGCCGAGGCCCGCGCCCTCGCGGACGCCCGCAAGGCCGAGCGACTGGGCCGGACCCCCGGCTCCGACGCCGCCGCGGACGACGACGACCTGCTGGCCGACGACCTGCTGGCCGACGACGCCGAGGTCGAGGACGCCGAGACCGAGGCGCAGGACGCCCCGGCCGAGGAGCCGGCCGCCGAGGCCGAGGCCCCGGTCGAGCAGCCGGCCGCTTCCCAGGGCGCCTGAGCCGCAAGGCTCACTGTCCGGGTTCGGCCCCCAGGGTGACGGGGCGTCCCGCCCGGTCACCACAGATCCATCCAGTTCACGCCCGCGCGGCGCAGGTCGCGCGGGCGTGGACGGGACTGACGAGGAGATACGGCGAAATGCCGAAGCAGAAGACGCACAGTGGCGCCAGCAAGCGCTTCAAGATCAGTGGCTCTGGCAAGGTGCTGCGCGAGCGCGCCGGCCGCCGCCACCTCCTGGAGCACAAGCCCTCGACGCTGACCCGCAAGCTGGCCGGGACCGTCGAGCTGGCCCCCGCTGACGCCAAGAAGATCAAGAAGCTTCTCGGCAAGTGATCGCCCTCCCGCCCGGTGCGAGCCGTGTGCGGGGCAGCTGATCCTTCCCGACCCATTCGAATGACGGACCACGTGAAGTAGTCCGTGGTCCAACCCAAGGAGTAATCAAGTGGCACGCGTCAAGCGGGCAGTCAACGCCCACAAGAAGCGCCGGGTCATCCTGGAGCGCGCCAGCGGCTACCGTGGCCAGCGCTCGCGCCTGTACCGCAAGGCCAAGGAGCAGGTCACCCACTCGCTGGTCTACAACTTCAACGACCGCAAGAAGCGCAAGGGCGACTTCCGTCAGCTGTGGATCCAGCGCATCAACGCTGCGGCCCGTGCCAACGGCATCACCTACAACCGCTTCGTGCAGGGCCTCAAGGCCGCCAGCGTCGAGATCGACCGCAAGATGCTGGCCGACCTGGCCGTCAACGACCCGGGTGCGTTCGCCTCCCTGGTCGAGGTCGCCCAGAAGGCGCTGCCGGCCGACGTGAACGCCCCGAAGGCTGCCGCCGACGCCGCCTGATCTTCCGAGATCGGTTGAGCTCTGACCGGACCCGCAGGCTCTCCTGCGGGTCCGGTTCTGCGTTCCCCCCACCTCCAGCCTCCGTCAGCCTCCGTCAGCCGACGGCGCCCCCAGAGAACGAGACCATGTCGACCACCGAGACCCCCCTGCTCACCTCCCTGCGCTCGCCGCGCGTCGTCGCCGCCCGCCGGCTCGCCAAGCGGAACCAGCGCACCAAGGAGCGCCGCTTCCTGGCCGAGGGCCCGCAGGCCGTCCGGGAGGCCGTCGGGTTCGGCCGGCTGCCGGGGACGGACGAGCACGCCGTGGTCGAGGTGTACGTGGGCCTGGAGGCCGCCGAGCGGCACGCGGACATCGTCGAGGCGGCCCTGGCCGAGGGGGTGCCGGTGCTGACCGCCACCGACGAGGTGATCGCCGACATCTGCGACACGGTGACCCCGCAGGGGATCGTGGCGCTCTGCCGCTTCATCGACACCCCGTTCGCCGAGGTCCTGGCGGCCCGGCCGAAGCTGGTGGCGATCCTCGCCCACGTGCGCGACCCCGGGAACGCCGGGACGGTGCTGCGCACCGCCGACGCGGCCGGCGCGGACGCCGTGGTGCTCACCGACGCCTCGGTGGACCTGTACAACCCCAAGGCCGTCCGGGCCTCCGTCGGCAGCCTGTTCCACCTGCCGGTGGCGGTCGGCGTGCCGGTCGAGGAGGCGGTCGGGCAGCTGCGCGCGGCCGGGATCCGGGTGCTCGCCGCGGACGGCGCGGGGGAGCGCGACCTGGACCGGGAGCTGGACGAGGGCACGCTGGGCGCGCCCGGCGCGTGGGTGTTCGGCAACGAGGCGTGGGGGCTCCCGGAGGAGACCCGCGCGCTCACCGACGAGGTCGTGCGCGTCCCGATCCACGGGCACGCCGAGAGCCTCAACCTGGCCACCGCCGCGGCCGTCTGCCTGTACGCCTCGGCCCGGGCCCAGCGGTCGCCCGGCGGCTGCCGCTCGAACGGCTGATCTGCCCCGGGCGCGCGGCGTTCTCACGTTGCAAGCCCTACTACGGGGGCCTGGGAGGCGCTAGGGTCTGCCTCGGTGGGGGGAACGGCACGGTGGGTAATCGGGGAGGCAACCCATGGTCGGCAGCGGACCCGAGCTCGACCCGGACGACCTGCCGGACGGCCTGGTGGTCGCCGACGCGCTGGGCCGGGTGGTTCGCTTCAACCGGGCCGCGGCCCGGCTCACCGGCGTGCTCCCGGACGCCGCGCTGGGCAGCGCGCTGGAGGACGTCCTGCCGCTGGAGGACCTGGACGGCCGCCGCTGGTGGCAGCTGACCGACCCGTACGGCGGCCTGGCGATCCGCACCCGCCAGCCCGAGCGCAACCTGCTGCTGCCCGGCGGCCGCGAGGTGCTGGTCTCCGCCCGGTACGTCCGGGCGGTGCCCCAGGGGCCGCTGGAGCGCCTGGTGATCGCCCTGCGCGGGACCGAGGCCCGGCGCCGCACCGAGCGCAGCCACGCCGAGCTGATCGCCACCGTCGCGCACGAGCTGCGCTCCCCGCTGACCAGCGTCAAGGGCTTCACGGCGACGCTGCTGGCCAAGTGGGAACGGTTCACCGACGGGCAGAAGCGGCTGATGCTGGAGACGGTGGACGCCGACGCGGACCGGGTCACCCGGCTGATCGCCGAGCTGCTGGACATCTCCCGGATCGACGCCGGGCGGCTGGAGCTGCGCAAGCAGGTCGTCGACCTGGCGGCCGCGGTGCGCCGGCACGTCGAGCGCAAGGTCGCCACCGGGATCCCCGAGGAGCGCTTCGACATCCGGATCAGCGAGCCGCTGACCGTGCTGTGGGCGGACCCGGACAAGGTCGACCAGGTGCTGGGGAACCTGCTGGAAAACGCGGTGCGGCACGGCGAGGGAACTGTCACCATCGAGGTGGCACCGGCCAAGGAGGTCGTCGAGGCGCCCGTCTGGGAGCGCTCCGGCACCCCTCCCCGCATCGTGGAAGGCACCGCGGTCACCGTGAGCGACGAAGGAAGCGGCATCCCCGAGGAGTCGATGCCGCGCGTCTTCACCCGCTTCTGGCGGGGCTCCAAGCGCGGTGGCACCGGCCTGGGGCTCTACATCGTCAAGGGCGTCGTGGAGGCCCACGGCGGCTCGATCCGGGTCGACCGCGCCCCCGGCGGCGGGGCCAGGTTCCGATTTATCCTGCCCGCCGGCATCCCCGACTTCATGCTCTGAGCAGCCCCTGAGGTCGGCCCCGGGCGGGCTTGACGGCAGTCGCGCTACGCGCTGCGACTACACTCGACCTTTGGCGTTGCGCAACGCCCTGTGCGGCTGTGCCGTGGACACCACTCCCCGTGAGCACGGAGAACGGCTGCCCGCGCCCCGGCCCCGCCGGGCGTGACGCGAAGGCGAGCCCACACACCTGAGCACGGACGAGCAGGAGCACGGGAAGATAGAGATGTCGGCACCCAACAAGTCGTACGACCCGGTCGAGGTCGAGGCCCTCAAGCCCGAGGTGGTGGAGCAGGCGCGCGACGAGGCGATCGCCGCCTTCGCCGCCGCCGGCTCCCTGGACGAGCTGAAGCAGGCGAAGGTCGCCCACACCGGCGACCGTTCCGCGCTCTCGCTCGCCAACCGCGAGATCGGCGCCCTCCCGCCGCACGCCAAGGCCGCCGCAGGCAAGCTGATCGGCCAGGCCCGCGGCGCCGTCAACCAGGCGCTGGCCAAGCGGCAGGCGGAGCTGGAGGCGGAGCGGGACGCCCGCGTGCTGGTCGAGGAGGCGGTGGACGTCACGCTGCCGTACGACCGCGCACCGCGCGGCGCCCGGCACCCGCTGACCACGCTGGCCGAGCGCATCGAGGACACCTTCGTCGCGATGGGCTACCAGGTGGCCGAGGGCCCCGAGGTCGAGGCCGAGTGGCTGAACTTCGACGCCCTCAACCTGGGCCCGGACCACCCGGCCCGCTCGATGCAGGACACCTTCTTCGTGCAGGCCCCGGACGGCTCCGCCGACTCCGGCGTGGTGCTGCGCACCCAGACCTCCCCGGTCCAGGCCCGCACCCTGCTCGACCGCGAGCCCCCGGTCTACGTGGTCTGCCCCGGCCGGGTCTACCGGACGGACGAGCTGGACGCCACCCACACCCCGGTGTTCCGGCAGGTCGAGGGCCTCGCCGTCGACGAGGGCATCACCTTCGCCGACCTCAAGGGCACCATCGAGGTGCTGGTCGAGAAGCTGATCGGCGGCGGCCTGGAGCTGCGCTGGCGCCCCTCGTACTTCCCGTTCACCGAGCCGAGCGCCGAGATCGACCTGCAGTGCTTCGTGTGCCGCGGCGAGAGCGTCGGCAACCCGGACCGCCCGTGCCGCACCTGCTCCTCCGAGGGCTGGATCGAGCTCGGCGGCTGCGGCGTGGTCAACCCGCGGGTGCTGGTCGCCTGCGGCGTGGACCCGAACCGCTACAGCGGGTTCGCCTTCGGCCTGGGCCTGGAGCGGATCCTGATGAATCGTCACAACGTCGCCGACATGCGCGACATGGTCGAGGGTGACGTGCGCTTCACCCTCCCGTTCGGGATGGAGATCTGATGCGCGTCCCGCTTTCCTGGCTGCGCGAGTACGTCGACCTTCCGGCCGGCGAGACCGGCCGTGACGTGGCCGAGCGCCTGGTCCGGGCCGGCCTGGAGGTCGAGACCGTCGAGCAGATCGGCGCCGACCTCAAGGGCCCGCTGGTGGTCGGCGAGGTGCTCTCCATCGAGGAGCTGTCCGGCTTCAAGAAGCCGATCCGGCACTGCTTCGTCAACGTCGGCGACGCCAACGGCACCGGTGAGCCGCAGGAGATCGTCTGCGGCGCGACCAACTTCGCCGTCGGCGACAAGGTCGTCGTCGTGCTCCCCGGCGCCGTGCTGCCCGGCCCGTTCCCGATCGCGGCCCGCAAGACCTACGGCCAGACCTCGGCCGGCATGATCTGCTCCGCCCGCGAGCTGGGCATGGGCGACGACCACAACGGCATCATCGTGCTCCCGCCGGAGTACGAGCCCGGCACGGACGCCATCGAGCTGCTCCAGCTGGTCGACGACGTGCTGGACATCGCCGTCACCCCGGACCGCGGCTACTGCCTGTCGATGCGCGGCGTGGCCCGGGAGGCCGCCGCCGCGTACGGGCTGCCGCTGGCCGACCCGGCGCTGCTCGACGTGCCGCCGGCCAACTCCTTCGGCTACCTGGTCAAGGTCAACGACCCGGCCGGCTGCGACCGCTTCGTGGCCCGCACGGTCGTCGGCGTCGACCCGACCGCCAAGTCCCCGATCTGGCTGCAGCGCCGCCTCCAGAAGGCGGGCATCCGCCCGATCTCGCTGACCGTCGACATCACCAACTACGTGATGCTGGAGGTCGGCCAGCCGCTGCACGCCTACGACAAGCAGCGCGTGGCCGGCCCGATCACGGTCCGCCGGGCGGCCGAGGGCGAGCTCCTCACCACCCTCGACGGGGTCGAGCGCAAGCTCGCCGCCGAGGACCTGCTGATCTGCGACACCAGCGGCCCGATCGGCCTGGCCGGGGTCATGGGCGGCGCCTCCACCGAGATCCTCGACCCGGCCGCCGGCCCGGGCACCACCGAGGTGATCATCGAGGCCGCGCACTTCGACCCGGTCTCCATCGCCCGCACCGCCAAGCGGCACAAGCTGCCCTCCGAGGCGTCCAAGCGCTTCGAGCGCGGCGTCGACCCGGAGGCCACCCGCGCCGCCGCGCAGCGCGCCGTCGACCTGCTGGTGCTGATCGCCGGCGGCACCGCGGAGGCCGGGGTCACCGACATCGCGGCCCCGCACCCGCTGCGCACCATCACCATCGCCGCCGACCTGCCGGACCGGGTCGCCGGGACGGTGTACGGCCGCGAGAGCGTCACCCGGCGGCTGCAGGAGATCGGCTGCTCGGTCGCGGGTGCCGACGTCCTGGAGGTCACCCCGCCGACCTGGCGGCCCGACCTCACCGACCCGTACGACCTCGCCGAGGAGGTCATCCGGCTGGAGGGGTACGACAACGTCCCCGCCCGGATGCCGAACGTCCCGCCGGGCAAGGGCCTGACCGAGGCCCAGCGGGTGCACCGCCGGATCGGCGTGGCGCTGGCCGGGGCCGGCTACGTGGAGGTCAACAACTACCCGTTCCTCGGCGAGGCCGCCTTCGAGGCGCTCGGCCTGGAGCCGGAGGACCGCCGCCGCCGTACGGTCAAGCTGGTCAACCCGCTCAACGACGAGGAACCGTCGCTGCGCACCACGATGCTGCCGGGCCTGCTCGGCACGCTGCGCCGCAACATCGGCCGGGGCAACACCGACCTGGCGGTCTTCGAGACCGGCACGGTGTTCCTGCCCAAGGACGAGCTCTCGGTGGCCCCGCGCCCGGCCGTCGACCGCCGGCCGAGCGACGCCGAGCTGGCCGAGCTGGACGCCGCGCTGCCGGACCAGCCGCGCCGGGTCGCCGTCGCCCTCGCGGGCGAGCGGCTGCCGTCCGGCTGGTGGGGCAAGGGCGACCAGGCCTCCTGGGCGGACGCCGTCGAGGCGGCCCGTACGGTGGCCCGCGCGGCCGGCGTCGAGCTGACCGTCCGCCAGGGCCAGCTGGCGCCCTGGCACCCGGGCCGCTGCGCCGAGCTGGTCGTGGCCGGCACCGACCGGGTGGTCGGTCACGCGGGTGAGCTGCACCCGCGGGTGGTCAAGTCGCTGGGCCTGCCGGCCCGTACGGCGGCGATGGAGCTCGACATCGACCTGCTGACGGCCGACGGCCCGGCGAAGGTCGACGGCCCGGCGGTCTCCGGCTTCCCGGTGGCCACCCAGGACGTCGCGCTGATCGTCGACACCGCCGTCCCGGCCGCCGAGGTCGAGGCCGCGCTGCGTTCGGGTGCGGGCGAACTGCTGGAGGCCATCCGGCTGTTCGACGTGTTCACCGGCGAGCAGGTCGGCGAGGGCAAGAAGTCGCTGGCCTACGCGCTGCGCTTCCGCGCGGCCGACCGCACCCTGACCGCCGACGAGGCCACCGCCGCCCGCGAGGCGGCCGTCGCCGAGGCCGTCACCCGCACCGGCGCGGTGCTGCGCGGCGCCTGATCCGCCGCCAAGGCCTGACAGGGCCCCGGGGGGGGGCGGGGTTGAGTGGGCTATGGGGGGTGTGGTGTTATTGTGTTATTTATTATGTTGAGTGGGGTGTTTTGTTTTTATAATATTTTAGATTTAAAATAT
>NZ_JBHYGR010000109.1:23265-33161 GCF_042738155.1 Kitasatospora sp. NPDC059088
CCGGCCCCCCCCCCCCGCGGGGGGGCGGGGGGCCCCGGGGCCCCCCCCCCCCCCCCCCCCGCGCGCCCGCGCCCGCGCGGGCGCGCCCCCCCCCCCGCGGGGGCCCTTTGCGCTTCCTTGGGTTGACGGCCTGTCATCCGGTCGTTTATCTCTTTACCTATGGAACTAGATAAAGGCGCTGACCAGCCCTCTCCGATCGAGTTCCGCCTGGACCCGGCCTCCGGCGTCCCGACCTACCTGCAACTCGTGCAGCAGGTCGAACAGGCGCTGCGGATGGGCTGGTTGACGGAGGGGGACCAGCTGCCCCGGGTGCGTGAGGTGGTCGCCGGGCTGGCGATCAACCCCAACACCGTGCTCAAGGCCTACCGGGAGCTGGAGCACCGCGGCCTGGCGGTCGGACGGCGCGGCCAGGGCACCTTCGTGCGCGGGCTGCCCGCCGGAGTGGTGCCGCTGCGCGAACGGGCCGCGCTGCGGCGGGGGCTGCTGGACTGGATGCGCTCGGCGCGGACCGCCGGGCTGGACGAAGGGGGGATGGTCGCGGTGTTCGAGGACGCGCTGCGCGACCTGCGCGAGGGCCGGGACGGGGTGGTGGCGTGACGGCCGCGGACACCGTGATCGACTGCGGCGGGATCGGCAAGCGCTACCGCCGCTCCTGGGCGCTGCGGGACTGCCACCTGGCCGTCCCGGCCGGGCACGTGGTCGCGCTGGTCGGCCCGAACGGCGCCGGCAAGACGACCCTGCTCAGCCTGGCCGCCGGGCTGACCGTGCCGAGCGAGGGCGCGATGACCGTCCTCGGCGACCAACTCCCCGGCTCGCCGAGGGCCTTGGACCGGATCGGCTTCGTCGCCCAGAACGCCGCGCTCTACCCCGGCCTGCCCGTGCGCGATCTGCTCGCGATGGGCCGCCACCTCAACCGGCGCTGGGACGACGCCCGGGCGCGCACCCACCTGGACGGCCTCGGCATCCCGATGGACCGCAAGTACGGCCGGCTCTCCGGCGGCCAGCAGGCGCAGGTCTCGCTCGCCCTGGCCCTCGCCAAACGGCCAGAACTGCTGCTCCTGGACGAGCCGTTGGCCGCGCTCGACCCGCTCGCCCGGCACGACTTCATGGCCGTGCTGCTGACCGCGGTGGCCGAGGACGGCCTCTCGGTGCTGTTCTCCTCGCACGCCGTCAACGAGCTGGAGCAGAGCTGCGACTACCTGGTGGTGCTGACCGGCGGCCGGGTCCAGGTGTCCGGGGAGGTGGACGACCTGGTCGGCGGCCACCGGATGCTCACCGGCCCCACCGCCGAGGCCGACGCGGTCGCCGAACGGCTGCCGGTGGTCCGCGACCGCCGGGCCGGCGCCCAGTCCCACCTGCTGGTGCGCACCGGCGGCCCGGACGCGCCGGTCTCCGCCGGCTGGCGCCAACAGCGCATCGGCCTGGAGGAGTTGGTGCTCGCCTACCTGCGCGAGCCGACCGCCTCCGCGCTGCCCGGCCCGCGCGGGGCCGTCCGTACGAACCAGAAGGTACCGTCATGAGCGCCACCACCCTCGCCCCGCCCCGCTCGGCCGTGCTGCGGGCCGCCGGCCTGCGCCACCGGCCCGCGTTGCTGACCCTGCTCGCGGTGATGGGCGTGGTCTCCGTCGCCCTGTTGCTGCACGGCTGGTACCTGCACGACGGCCTGGACCGCACCGGCGCGGGCTCCTGCGATCCGACCACCGCCGCCTGCGCGGCCACGTTCAAGCGGTTCCTGCACCAGTACGCCGACACCATGCCGATGCTCGGCAACGTGTCCTACGTCCTGGGCGGCATGTTCGGTGCCTTCCTCGGCGGCCCGCTGCTGGCGCGGGAGTTCGAGCACGGCACGGTGCGCTTCGCCTGGACCCAGGGGGCCGGGCGGACCCGCTGGACGGCGGGCGGCCTGGTGCTGGGCGGCGCGGTGCTGGCCGTGGTGGCGGCGCTGTTCGGGCTGGTGCTGCGCTGGTGGAACGCACCGCTGGAGCTGCTGGGCGGACAGTTCCACCCGGACCTCTTCGTGCAGGCGTCGCCGGTGCTGGTCGGGCGGGTGCTGGTGGCCTTCGGGGTCGCGGCGCTGGCCGGCGCGGTGCTGCGCCGCACCGTGCTCGCGGTGGGCCTGGGTCTGGCGGCCTCGGTCGCCCTGCCGTTCCTCGCCGTGGCCGTGCGCTCGCACTACATGGCCCCGTTGGACGAGCCGGTGCGCGCCATGACGTCCCTCGCGGTGGACGACCGCTGGGTGCTGAGCGTCTGGTACTCGGACCCGGCCGGGAACCGGCTCTCCGAGGCGGACTTCTACAACCTCGGCGGCGACTACGCCCACCTCCAGTCCCTGGTGCACGACGGCGGGTACACCATGCACGAGGTGTACCAACCGGCGGACCGGTTCTGGCCGTTCCAGTGGATCGAGTTCGGCTGGACGACCCTGCTCGCGGTGTCGCTGTGCGCGGCGGCGGTCTGGTGGGTGCGGCGGCGGGCGGTCTGACCTGCGCCGCCCTTGATTGTTTGAAGTGTTTTCGTCAAAACCCTTGCGGCGGCGGCGGTTCCGGGCGTTTCCTTCTCGTTAGGAAGCTTTCCTAACCCATCGAGGAACCGGAGCGTCCCATGCGTCCCCAGCCCCGTCGCGCCCTCCACATAGCCCTCGCCGCCGCCCTGGTGGCCGCGCCCCTCACCGTCGCGGCCGCCTCGGCCGCCCAGGCCGCCCCCGCGGCCGCGGCCTCCGTCCAGCTCAAGGGCGTCGGCCTCGACGACCCGCACAAGAAGGACATCGCGATGCAGCTGGTGTCCAGTGCGGAGAACTCCTCGCTGGACTGGAAGGCCCAGTACAAGTACATCGAGGACATCGGTGACGGCCGCGGCTACACCGCCGGCATCATCGGCTTCTGTTCCGGCACCGGCGACATGCTGGACCTGGTCCAGCACTACACCGACCTCAAGCCCGGCAACGTCCTCGCCAAGTACCTGCCCGCGCTGAAGAAGGTCAACGGCAGCGCCTCGCACTCCGGCCTCGGCGACGCCTTCGTCAAGGACTGGGCCGCCGCCGCCAAGGACCAGACCTTCCAGCAGGCCCAGAACGACGAGCGTGACCGGGTGTACTTCAACCCCGCCGTCAACCAGGCCAAGGCCGACGGCCTGCGCGCGCTCGGCCAGTTCGCCTACTACGACGCCATCGTGATGCACGGCCCCGGCAACAGCTCCGACAGCTTCGGGGGCATCCGCGCGGCCGCGATGAAGAAGGCGAAGACGCCCGCCCAGGGCGGCGACGAGGCCACCTACCTCAAGGCCTTCCTGGACGCCCGCAAGGTGGTCATGAAGAAGGAGGCCGCGCACTCCGACACCAGCCGGGTCGACACCGAGCAGTCGGTGTTCCTCAACGCCAAGAACTTCGACCTCAACCCGCCGCTCAAGTGGAAGGTCTACGGCGACAGCTACAGCATCAACAGCTGACGCCCGGGCCGACGCCGTGGCGGGAACCCGTTTCCCCGGGTTTCCGCCACCTCGGCGTTTCGATCACCCCCGTTCTGATCACCCCCGTTTTGATCACCCCCCCGCGAAAAGCCCAAGGGACTGTGAAAGTCCTGTTCATCCCGTAACGAATCGAGCAGGGGCATAACGAACGATCCCTCCCGCATTGACGCATTCGCCCGGTGGCGCTTGACTCCGTCCCCTGCCGCAGGGTTGCGGCGCAGTACAGGAGGCACCACCGATCATGATCAGACCCATGCGTCTCGCGGCCGCGGGCACGGCCACCGTGTCGCTCGCACTCGCCCTCACGGCCTGCGGCCAGACGGTGGCGGGACAGGCGCCGGCGGCGGGCGGGAGCGGGGGTGGCGGTGAGGGCATCGGGCTGCTGCTGCCGGAGAGCGCGTCCTCCACCCGGTACGACGCGTTCGACAAGCCCCTGATCGAGCAGACGGTGACGGGCCTCTGCACCAAGTGCACGGTGAGCTACGCCAACGCGGGAGGCGACGCGTCCGTCCAGAAGAAGCAGTTCGACGACCTGCTCGCCAAGGGCGTGAAGGTCATCCTGCTCGACCCGGTCGACGCCAAGCTCACCGGACCGTGGGTGGACGCCGCCAACGCCAAGGGCGTGAAGGTCGTCGCCTACGACCGGCTGGCCCAGGGCAAGGTCGCCGCGTACGTCTCCTTCGACAACCAGCAGACCGGCCAGCTCCAGGGCCAGTCCCTGCTCGACGCGCTCGGCCCGAAGGCCTCCTCGGCCAACGTCGTGATGATCGACGGCGCCGAGTCCGACCCCAACGCCGCGCAGTTCAAGGCGGGCGCGCACCTCGCGCTGGACGGCCGGGTCAAGATCGCCTACGAGCAGTCCGGCGAGTGGAAGCCGGACGTGGCCACCGCGAAGACGAACGAGGCCATCCAGAGCCTCGGGAAGAACGGCATCCAGGCCGTCTACGCCGCGAACGACGGCATGGCCGCCGCCGTCATCGAGGCCCTGAAGGCCGCGGGCCTCAAGAACGTGCCGGTCGGCGGCCAGGACGCCTCCCTCGACGCCGTCCGCCGGGTGCTCACCGGCGAGCAGGCGTACACCATCTACAAGCCGTACAAGCCCGAGACGGACGCGGCGGGCAGCATCGCCGTCCAGCTGGCCGAGGGCATGGACATCAGCACCACCGCCGCCACGCTCACCGACAGCGGCGGGTTGAAGATCCCCTCGCTGCTGCTCACCCCGATCGTGGTGACCAAGGCGAAGGTGGAGGCGACGGTCGTCGACGGCGGGCTCTACAAGGCGTCCGACATCTGCACCCCGCAGTACGCCCAGGCCTGCGCGGAGGCCGGGGTCAAGTAGCGCGGGCCGCGGGGCGGCCGGAAAAGGGGCGGGCCCGTACCGGAGACCGGTACGGGCCCGCCCCTCACGTCCGGGCTCAGGCGCTCGCGGTGTAGTCGTAGAAGCCGCGGCCGGACTTGCGGCCCAGCAGGCCGGCGTCGACCATCCGGGACAGCAGCGGGGGAGCGGCGTACAGCGGCTCCTTGTACTCGTCGTACATCGATTCGGCGATCGAGACGATGGTGTCCAGGCCGATCAGGTCGCACAGCCGCAGCGGGCCCATCGGGTGGGCGCAGCCGGCCTCCATGCCCTTGTCGATGTCGGAGGCGGTGGCCACGCCCGACTCGAACATCCGCACCGCGGACAGCAGGTACGGCACGAGCAGGGCGTTGACCACGAAGCCGGCCCGGTCGCGGGCCCGGATCGGCTCCTTGGCGAGGGCCTGGGTGGCGAAGGCCTCGACCCGCTCGGTGGTGGTCGCCGAGGTGGTCAGGGTCGGGATGACCTCGACCAGCTTCTGCACCGGCGCCGGGTTGAAGAAGTGCAGGCCGATGACCTGCTCCGGGCGGGAGGTGGCGGCGGCCAGCTTCACGATCGGGATCGAGGAGGTGTTGGAGGCCAGGATCGCGTCCCGGCGCTCGACGACCTGGTCCAGGGTCTGGAAGATCTTGACCTTGATGTCCTCGCGCTCGGCGACCGCCTCGACCACCAGGTCGCGGTCGGCGAAGTCGGACAGGTCGGTGGTGAAGGACAGCCGGGACAGCGCCTCGTCCCGCTGCTCGGGGCTCAGCTTGCCGCGCTTGACCGCCGTGTCCAGGGAGTTGGTCAGCCGGGTGCGGCCGAACTCCAGCGCCTCACCGCTGGCCTCCGACACCAGGACGTCCAGTCCGGCCCGGGCGAAGACCTCGGCGATGCCCGACCCCATGAGACCGCAGCCGACTACTCCGACGCGTGCGATGTCACTCACTCAGTTGCCCTTCGGTGGTGCTGGGGGTCGCCCAGCGAACTGGTGGCCCAGCGAGCTCGCTGGTCAACGGGTCGGTGTACCGGAATGGGTGCACCGGTCACCGCCCCGACGACGTTACTACTCCGTACTCGCCAGTAGGTCACCCCCTCCCCGGCACAGTGCCAGCCCGGACGGCCCCCCGATCGGGTGAGGCCGCACCGCCTGCGGGTGCGCCCGGGCCCGCCGCCGCCCGCCGCCGGACAGAATGCCGCAGACGGGGGCCGGGGACGGGAAGGGAGCACACGGTGCCGACGGGATCGCTCACAGGACAGGTCGCCCTGGTCACCGGCGGCGGCCGGGGCATCGGCCGCGAGATCGCCGTCGGCCTGGCCGCCGAGGGCATGGCCGTCGGCCTGGTCGGCCGCACCCACGAGACGCTGACCGACACCCTCAAGGAGTGCGTCAAGCACGGCTCCCGGGGCGTCGCCGTCACCGCGGACGTCTGCCGCCCCGGCTCGGTCCGGGAGGCCGTCCGGCTGGTCGAGCGCGACCTCGGCCCGATCGACCTGCTGGTCAACAACGCCGGCCTGGTCGACCGCGCCGAGGTGCCGCTCTGGGAGACCGACCCCAACCAGTGGTGGCAGGTGATCGAGACCAACCTGCGCGGCCCCTACAACCTGCTGCGCTGCGTCCTGCCCGGCATGGTCGCCCGCCGCAGCGGCCGGGTGGTCAACCTCAACTCCGGCTTCGCGCTGCGCCCGGACGGCCGCTACACCGCGTACGCGACCTCCAAGGGCGCGCTGCTCCAGCTCTCCGACAACATGGCGGACACGCTGGCCGAGCACGACGTCGTGGTGCTCGACATCAGCCCCGGCGCGGTGGCCACCGACATGACCGCGGGGATGCCGATGTTCCGGGACATGAAGGCCTGGGGCTCGATCCCGTACATGGTCGCCGTCACCGTGGACGCCGCCCGCGGGCGCTTCGACGCGCTGCACGGGCGGTTCATCCACGCCGGGCGGGACGACCTGGCGGAGCTGGTCGCACAGGCCGACGCGATCCGCGCGGTGGACGCCCGGACGCTGCGGCTGCGCCCGTACAAGGACGACGACCCGATGGCCTGACCGGCTTCGGCGGGAGCTCAGTCGGGGGCGGGGAGTTCCGGTCGGGGCCGGTCACGCACACAGTTGGCTGGCGGTGACCGGCTTGAGCCCCGCCTTGGCCAGCCCGTCCAGGATCGCGGGCAGCGCGTCGATGGTGCACTGGTGCCCCATGTGCAGGGCCACCACCGAGCCGCCGCGCACCGAGCCCAGCACCCGGCGCTGGAGCTCGGCGGCGCTCGGGTCGTTGTAGTCCCGCGGGTCGACGTCGAAGGACAGCACGTGCTCGTAGCCGACGGCCTTGGCCTGGTCGCGCACCATCGAGGTGGCGTACTGCGCGGCGGAGGGGCGGAACCAGCGGCCCATCGAGCCGGTCAGCCTCGTCAGCCGGTCGGCGCACTGGGCGATCTCGGCACGGGCCTGGTCCGGTGTCATCGCGGAGATGTTGAGGTGGTTCTGGGTGTGGTTGCCCAGTTCGTGGCCGCCGTCCAGGATCCGCCGGGCCATCTGCGGCTGCTGGTCCAGCCAGCTGCCGACCGCCATCACGGTCAGCTTGACGCCGCGCTGCTCGGCGGCCTCCAGCAGGGTGGTGGCGAGCTTCGGGTCGCCGCTGCCGTGGACGGTGAGCGCCACGTTCTTGCCGGTGCGCGGCCCGTACACCACCTCGTACGGGGTGCCGGCCGCCAGCGGCGTCAGGACGGGCGGGGTCGGCGGTGCGGAGGCCGGCGCCGAGGCCTGGGCGGCGGCCGGGGTCGGTTCGCCGCCGGGCTGCGGCTCGCCCGCGGCGCCCGGGGTGGTCGGGGCGGGGGAGGCGGGCCCCTCGCCGCCGTTCCAGGCCGGGTCGGTGGTGTGCTGCGGGTCGACACTGCCGGGGTGCGCGGCGAGCGTCCCGGTGTCGGCCCGGCGGGGCGTGCCGCTGCCGCAGGAGGTGAGGAGTCCGCCGGCGGCGGACAGGGCGGCCAGCTTGGCGGCGGTGCGCAGTACGGTGCGGCGGTCGGCAGTCATCGGCAGCCAGCATAGAGAGGACGGACCCTCCCGGCGATCCGGCAGAGCCGTCCGACGCCGTCCGGCGCACCGTCTTTGACGTGCACACACTCCGTCTTCCGGGTGTTGCAGGAACCTGAACTCCCGCTGTTTCCACGGCGTGTCGTTGGATACGATCACCGCGCACCGCGTGTTACGGGGCAGTAGGCACATTCCGGCATTGCGCATTGGGGGCGGAACATGATGCACCACGAGGACACCGCGGCCGTCGACCAGGACACCCGCACCGGCTGGGAGTGGGCCAGAGCGGACGACTGGCAGCCGCCGAGCGAGCTCGACACCGGCATCCCGCACACCGCCCGGATGTACGACTACTACCTGGGCGGCAAGGACAACTTCGAGGCCGACCGCCAGGCCGCCCAGGCCGCCATCGCCGCCTACCCGGCGCTGCCGCTGCTGGCCCGCACCAACCGCCAGTTCCTGGGCCGGGCCGTCGAGTTCGCGGCGGGCCGGGGGATCCGCCAGTTCGTCGACATCGGCACCGGCATCCCGACCGTCGGCTCCACCAACGAGGTCGCCCAGCGGGTCGCCCCGGACGCCCGGGTCGTCTACGTCGACAACGACCCGATCGTCGCCACCCACGCCCGCGCCCTGCTGGCCGGGCACCCGGCCGGGCACACCTCGGTCATCGAGGCCGACCTGCGCGACCCGGAGGCGATCCTGCGCCACCCCGCGCTGGGCGCCGCCATCGACCTGTCCCAGCCCGTCGCGCTGATGCTCGTCGCCGTCCTGCACTTCATACGCGACGAGGAGGGCGCCCAGCAGATCGTCCGCACCCTGCGCGAGGTGCTCGCCCCCGGCAGCGCCCTGATCCTCTCCCACGGCAGCCCCGACTTCGCCTCCCGCGAGAGCGCCGCCGAGGGCACCCGGATCTACCGGAGCGCCAGTGCGCCGCTGGTCCTGCGGCCCCGGGCCGGTGTCGAACCCTTCTTCGGGGACTTCGAGTTCGTCGGCCCCGGCCTCGTCCAACTCCCGCTCTGGCGCCCCACCGCGGGCCACCTGCGCACCACCGAACTGCCCGAGGGCCTGGCCTTCGACCACCACGCCGTCCGCTACGGCGCCGCCACCCACGACATCGGCAAGGTCGTCCACCCCGAGGAGCTCTCGGGCCCGGGCTCCGCGCACGAACCCGCGGGCCACGCCCTGCTGTCGGCCCGCGGCGTCCCCGAGGAACTGGCCCGCTTCGCCCGCACCCACGCGAGCTGGGGCGAGCCCGGCACCACCACCGAGGACCTGCTGGTCAGCCTGGCCGACAAGGCCTGGAAGAACCAGCGGGTCCGCGACCTGGAGGACCGGGTGGTCGAGCGGCTGGCCGCCGCCACCGGCCGCGAGCGCTGGGAGGCCTTCCTCGCCCTGGACGACCTGCTCACCCGGATCGGCGAGGACGCCCCGCGGCGGCTCGCCCTGCAGGCCGCGCATCCGGTGCGTACCGGGAGGAATTGACGCGACAGCGCGCGGCGGGCGGTGTGGGGTTCCGCGGCGACACCGCCGCCGGGTGAGGCCCTTCCCCGTGCGAGCGGCTACCGCCCGCCGCGCAGCTGGTCCAGGTCGCGGCGCTCCCGCTTGGTCGGGCGCCCCGCGCCGCGGTCCCGTTCGAAGGTCGGGGCCACGAACTCGCGCGGCGGCCGCGGCGGACTGTTGTCGACCAGGCACTCCGCCGCGACCGGGGCGCCGACCCGCTTGCGGATCGGCTTGGTCACCACGACGACCCGCTCGTACCCCTCCTCGCGGACCCGGACCTCGTCCCCGGGCCTGAGGGTCTGCGCCGGCTTGGCCCGCTCGCCGTTCACCCGGACATGCCCGGCCTTGCAGGCCGCCGCCGCCAGCGCACGCGTCCTGGCCAGCCGGACCGACCAGATCCAGACGTCCACCCGCACGCTTCCCTGTTCCTCAGCCATCCCGCGAGCCTACCCACGCCGAGGTGGGGGGGCGGGGGGGGCCCGCCCCCCCCCCCCCCCCCCGGGCGCGGGGGGGGGGGGGGGGGGGCGGGGCCGCCCCCCCCCCCCCCCCCCCCCCCCCCCCC
>NZ_JBHYGR010000110.1:0-25104 GCF_042738155.1 Kitasatospora sp. NPDC059088
CAGCTGCTCGCCAGCTGACCTGAGCACCACCAGCACACCGGCCGGGGCCCCCCCCGCGGGGCCCGGGCCGTGGCCCTGGTCAGTCGCGGGGCGCCCGCGCAGGCCCCGGGAACGCCTCCGGCCGCCGGCCGCGCCCCCCCCCCCGGGCCCTGGTCAGACCAGTACGGGGGTCAGCCCAGGTCGACCGAGCGCGCGAAGCGGGCGCCGATCTCGGCGGCGATCGCCGTCAGCACGTCCTGCGGGATCTCGCTGTCCACGGTGATCGAGGCGAGCGCGCTGCCGCCGTCCCGGGCGACCTGCATGCCCGCGATGTTGATGCCCGCGTCACCGAGGTGGCGGCCGAGCACGCCGACCACGCCGGGGCGGTCCTCGTACTTGAAGAAGGCCATGTGGTCGGTGAGCGCCACGTCGACGTCGAAGGTGTCCACGCCGACGATCTTCTGGGCCTGCTTGGGGCCGGCCAGCGTGCCGGAGATGGCGATCTCCTCGCCGTTGCCGAGCGTGCCGCGCACGGTGATCACGTTGCGGTGCTCGGCGCTCTCGCTGGAGGTGGTCAGGCGGACCTCGACGCCGCGCTCCTGGGCGAACAGCGGGGCGTTGACGTAGGACACCGTCTCCGCCACGACGTCCTCGAACACGCCCTTGAGCGCGGACAGTTCGAGCACCTTCACGTCGTGCTGGGTGATCTCGCCGCGGACCTCGACGTCCAGCCGGACGGCCACCTCGCCGGCCAGCGCGGTGAAGATCCGGCCGAGCTTCTCGGCCAGCGGCAGGCCCGGGCGCACGTCCTCGGCGATCACGCCACCCTGGACGTTGACGGCGTCCGGTACCAGCTCGCCGGCCAGCGCCAGGCGCACCGACCTGGCGACCGCGATGCCGGCCTTCTCCTGTGCCTCGTCGGTGGAGGCGCCCAGGTGCGGGGTGGCGACCACGTTGTCGAAGGCGAACAGCGGGGAGTCGGTGCACGGCTCCTTGGCGTAGACGTCCAGGCCCGCGCCGGCCACCCGGCCCTCGCGCAGGGCGGCGGCGAGCGCCTCCTCGTCCACGATGCCGCCGCGGGCGGCGTTGACGATGCGCACGCTCGGCTTGACCTTGTGCAGCGCCTCGTCGCCGATCAGGCCGATCGTCTCGGGGGTCTTGGGGAGGTGGACGGTGATGAAGTCCGAGACCTCCAGCAGCTCCTCCAGCGAGACCAGCTTGACGCCCATCTGGGCGGCCCGGGCGGCCTGGATGTAGGGGTCGTACGCGACGATCTTCATCCCGAACGCGGACATCCGCTGGGCGACCAGGACACCGATCCGGCCGAGGCCGACCACGCCGAGGGTCTTCTCGCTCAGCTCGACGCCGGTGTACTTGTTGCGCTTCCACTCGCCCTGCTTGAGCGCCGCGTTGGCCGGGGCGATGTTGCGGGCGACGGAGATCAGCAGGCCGCAGGCGAGCTCGGCGGCGGTGACGATGTTGGAGGTCGGCGCGTTCACGACCATCACGCCGGCCTTGGTGGCGGCGGCCACGTCCACGTTGTCCAGGCCGACGCCGGCCCGGGCGACCACCTTGAGCTTGCGGGCGACGGCCAGCGCCTCGGCGTCGACCTTGGTGGCGGAGCGGATCAGGATCGCGTCCACGTCGGCGATCGCGGTGAGCAGCTCGGTGCGGTCGGCGCCGTTGCAGTGGCGGATCTCGAAGTCGGGGCCGAGGGCGTCGACGGTGGCGGGCGACAGCTCTTCGGCGATCAGTACGACGGCGCTCTTGGAGGTCACAGTGCTCACGACAGTGTTGTCCTTAACTGTCCGGTTCCCCGGCGCACGTAGGTGGCGTGTGAGGGCGGGGAAGGTGGCATGGCCGCGTAGGTAGACGCACGACGCTGTGGGCCTGACGCGCACTCGGGAGTGTATCGACGGGCTGGGTACCAGGCTGCTCCCGTCCGGCGAAATCACCCGGACGAGAGCAGCCTACTTGTACAAGGAAGTTACAAAATACGGGACGAAAAGGCTCAGGCCTTCTCGTTGACCCAGCTCATCAGCGAGCGCAGCTTCTTGCCGGTGGTCTCCAGCAGGTGGTCCTCGTCGGCCTTCTTGTACTCGTTGTACTTGGGCAGACCCGCCTTGTACTCGGCGATCCAGGTCTTGGCGAAGGTGCCGTCCTGGATCTCGGCCAGGACCTTCTTCATCTCGGCCTTGGTGTCGGCGGTGATGATGCGCGGGCCGGTGACGTAGTCGCCCCACTCGGCGGTCTCGGAGACCGACCAGCGCATCTTCTCCAGGCCGCCCTCGTACATCAGGTCGACGATCAGCTTGAGCTCGTGCAGGCACTCGAAGTAGGCGATCTCCGGCTGGTAGCCGGCCTCGACCAGGGTCTCGAACCCGGCCTTCACCAGGGCTGCGGTGCCACCGCAGAGGACGGCCTGCTCACCGAACAGGTCGGTCTCGGTCTCCTCGGTGAAGGTGGTCTTGATGACGCCGGCCTTGGTGGCGCCCAGGCCCTTGGCGTAGGACAGCGCGAGGTCGAAGGCCTTGCCCGAGGCGTCCTGCTCGACCGCGACGATCGCGGGGACGCCGCGGCCCTCCTCGTACTGGCGGCGGACCAGGTGGCCCGGGCCCTTCGGGGCGACCATGCAGACGTCGACGTCCGCCGGGGGCTTGATGAAGCCGAAGCGGATGTTCAGGCCGTGCCCGAAGAACAGGGCGTCGCCCGCCTTCAGGTGCGGCGCGATGTCGGCCTCGTAGACGTCGGCCTGGATCGGGTCCGGCACCAGGATCATGATGACGTCGGCCTCGGCCGCGGCCTCGGCGGGGGTGACCACGCGCAGGCCGGCCTCCTCGGCCTTGGCACGGGACTTGGACTCCGGCTTGAGGCCGACCCGGACGTCGGCGCCGGAGTCGCGCAGGGACAGCGCGTGGGCGTGGCCCTGGCTGCCGTAGCCGATGACCGCGACCTTGCGGCCCTGGATGATGGACAGGTCGGCGTCGTCTTCGTAGAACAGCTCGGCCACGGGGGCACATCTCCTTGCGTGTTGGTGCCGGGTACGCGGTTTCCTACCGTATGCGCACCCGGCGCGGTGCGGTCGTTTACTTCAGAAGGTGAGACAGCGCTGGGGTCAGGCGCTGCGGTCGAGGGCGCGCAGCGAGCGGTCCGTGATGGAACGCGCGCCGCGGCCGATGGCGACCAGGCCGGACTGGACCAACTCCTTGATGCCGTAAGGCTCCAGCATCCGGAGCATGGCCTCCAGCTTGTCCGAGCTGCCGGTGGCCTCGATGGTCACCGCTTCCGGCGACACGTCGACGGTCTTGGCACGGAACAGCTGGACGATCTCGACGATCTGCGACCGGGTCTCGTTGTCGGCGCGGACCTTCACCAGAACCAGTTCCCGCTGGATCGCAGCGGCCTGGTCGAGTTCGACGATCTTTATCACGTTCACGAGCTTGTTGAGCTGCTTGGTGACCTGTTCCAGCGGGAGGTCCTCGACGTTGACCACGATCGTCATCCGGGACACGTCCGGGTGCTCGGTCGGGCCGACGGCGAGGGAGTCGATGTTGAAGCCCCGACGGGAGAACAGCGCGGCGATGCGGGCGAGCACGCCGGGCTTGTTCTCGACCAGGACGGAGAGGGTGTGCTTGGACATGTGGTTCCTCAGTCGTTCCGGGGTGTCAGGGGCCGTCAGTCGAGGTCGTCGCCGAAGTCGGGCCGGACGCCCTTGGCGAACTGGATCTCGTCGTTGCTGGTGCCGGCCGCGACCATCGGCCACACCATCGCGTCCTGGTGGACGATGAAGTCGATGACCACCGGGCGGTCGTTGATCTCCATCGCCTGCCGGATGACCGCGTCCAGGTCCTCGGGGCGCTCGCAGCGCAGGCCGACGCAGCCCATCGCCTCGGACAGCAGGACGAAGTCGGGGATCCGGGTGCCCTGGGCCGGCGGCGCGATGCCGTCGTGCTCCGGGCCGGAGTGCAGCACGGTGTTGGAGTAGCGCTGGTTGTAGAACAGCGTCTGCCACTGCCGGACCATGCCCAGCGAGCCGTTGTTGATGACCGCGACCTTGATCGGGATGTCGTTCAGGGCGCAGGTGACCAGCTCCTGGTTGGTCATCTGGAAGCAGCCGTCGCCGTCGATGGCCCAGACCGCGGACTCCGGGCGGCCCGCCTTGGCGCCCATCGCCGCCGGGACGGCGTAGCCCATGGTGCCGGCGCCGCCGGAGTTGAGCCAGGTGCCGGGCTTCTCGAAGCGGATGTACTGCGAGCTCCACATCTGGTGCTGGCCGACGCCCGCCGCGTAGATCGCCTCCGGGCCGACCAGTTGGCCGATCCGCTCGATGACCTGCTGCGGGGAGAGCTGGCCGTCCGGGGCCGGCTCGAAGCCCAGCGGGTAGGTCTTCTTCCACGCGTCGAGCTTCTCCCACCACTCGGCGTAGTCGCCCTTGTGGCCGGCGTCGAACTCGGCCTGGACGGCGACGATCAGGTCGGCCAGCACCTCGCGGGCGTCGCCGACGATCGGCACGTCCGCCGGGCGGTTCTTGCCGATCTCGGCCGGGTCGATGTCCGCGTGCACGATCTTGGCGTACGGGGCGAAGCTGTCCAGCTTGCCGGTGACCCGGTCGTCGAAGCGGGCGCCGAGGGTGAACAGCAGGTCCGACTTCTGCAGCGCGGTGACGGCCGGGACGGAGCCGTGCATGCCGGGCATGCCCAGGTGCTGGGGGTGGCTGTCCGGGAAGGCGCCGAGGGCCATCAGGGTGGTGACGACCGGGGCGCCGGTCAGCTCGACGAGGATCCGCAGCTCGGCGGTGGCGTTCGCCTTGAGCACGCCGCCGCCGACGTAGAGCACCGGGCGCTTGCTGCCGACCAGCAGCTTCGCGGCCTCGCGGATCTGCTTGGCGTGCGGCTTGGTGACCGGGCGGTAGCCGGGCAGCGCGGTCTCGACCGGCCAGCGGAAGGTGGTGGTGGCCTGGAGGGCGTCCTTGGCGATGTCGACCAGGACCGGGCCGGGGCGGCCGGTGGCGGCGATGTGGAAGGCCTCGGCGATCACCCGGGGGATCTCGGCCGGATCGGTGACCAGGTAGTTGTGCTTGGTGATCGGCATCGTGATGCCGCAGATGTCCGCCTCCTGGAAGGCGTCGGTGCCGATCGCCTTGGAGGCGACCTGGCCGGTGATCGCGACGATCGGCACGGAGTCCATGTACGCGTCGGCGATCGGGGTGACCAGGTTGGTGGCACCGGGGCCGGAGGTGGCCATGCAGACCCCGACCCGGCCGGTGGCCTGGGCGTACCCGGTGGCGGCGTGACCGGCGCCCTGCTCGTGCCGGACCAGGATGTGGCGCACCTTGACCGAGTCCATCAGCGGGTCGTACGCGGGGAGGATGGCCCCGCCCGGGATGCCGAAGACGGTGTCGGCACCCACGGCCTCGAGCGAGCGGATGAGCGACTGGGCGCCGGTCATGGTCTCGGCGACGTGCTGGGGAGCCTGGGCGGCCGGGGTGTCCCCGCGGCGGGGGGATGCGGCGTGCTCGGTCATCTGCCTGTCTCTTCTCGGGTTTTGCCGGCCCGGTGCTGCGGGCCCCGGTGCTGCGAGGGTGGGGTCCCGGTCCGGGCCGATCGCCGGCTCTGCCTCAATCGTCCCGCCGATTCCGACGAGTCGGACGTCTCGGGGCGGTCGGGGCCAGGGGTCTTGCGGTTGGAACAGCGTCAGTGCAACAAAAAACCCCTCGTGCCCAAGGGCATGCGAGGGGTGGCGCGTCGGTCTGTCACGAGCGGGGCTTGCGAGCCCACTCAGCCGACGCGCCCGCCAAGTACGAGAATTCGGGTGCGCATGGCAACGACCTTCCTCCCGTCCGGGGTGGCGTGTCAAGCAGGTGGGATGACCGTCTCGCCATGCGGACCGGCTCCCGGACCGGTCACGGCCCGGTGTTCGGGCAGGTCGGGGGCCCCGTGGTGGGGTACGGCACGGCCCCCCTGGGCGTCCGGGCGGCCACCCGTCCGGGTGTCCGCGGCCAGGTAGCCGCGGCGGGCGGAGAGCGTGCCGAGCGGCTTGGGCAGCGGGTAGCCGCGGCGGGCCAGCGCCCGGCGCAGCCGGGTCTCGTCCAGCGGCGGGGCGAAGGCCGAGCCCTGGCCGAACCGGCAGCCCAGCTCCTGGAGGGCGGCGACCTGCCGGGGCAGGTCCACCCCCTCGGCGGCGGTGGCCATCCCGAGGTCCCGGCCGAGCCGCAGGGCGTGCCCGGCCAGGGTGCGGCTGAGCCCGGACTCGCCCAGGTCCTGGACCAGCGTGCGGTCCAGCTTGAGCCCGTCCAGCGGCAGTCGGGCGAGCGCCCCCAGCGAGCCGCTGCCCGCGCCGTAGCCGGCCAGCCAGGTGGAGACGCCGAGTCTGCGCAGCGCGGCCAGCCGGCGGCCGAGCTCGTCCGCGAGCGGGTCCGGGCCCATCCGGGCCACCTCGATCACCAGCTCGCCGGCCGGCAGCCCGCTGTCGCGCAGCGCCGCGGCCACCGTCTCGTACAGGCCGGGCGAGCAGAGCCGCTCGATCGAGAGCCGGACGGCCACCGGGACGGGCGCCGGGGCGCCGGGGCGCCGGCCGGCCGGGTCGCGGCGGTCGGCCGCGGCCGCCACCGCCTCGTGCACCAGCCAGCGGGAGAACCGGGTGGCCGCGTCGCCGTGCTCGGCCGAGCGCATGAACTCGGCCGGGGTGAGCAGCAGCCCGCCCGCCGAGCGCCAGCGGGCCTGGGCCTCGACGGCGGTCACCGCGCCGCTGGTGAGGTCCACCACGGGCTGGTGGAGCAGGGTGAAGCCGCCCTCCCGGACGGCCACCCGCAGCCGTTCCTCCAGCTCGGAGCGGCGCTCCAGGTCGGCCCGCATCGCGGGGGCGTAGAGCACCACCCGGCCCTTGCCCTCGGACTTGGCCCGGTACATCGCCAGGTCGGCGTTGCGCATCAGCTCGTCGGCGGCGGCCCTGGGGTCGGCGGCCGGGCCGCGTTCGGGGGTGCCGAAGGCGATGCCGATGCTGGCGGCGACGCCGAGTTCGACGCCGCCGATCCAGTACGGCTCGGAGAGCGCGACCCGCAGCCGCTCGGCCAGTTCCTGGACCTGGAGCCGGCCGAGCGGGCCGCAGACCAGCGCGGCGAACTCGTCGCCGCCGAACCGGGCCACGGTGTCCCCGCAGCGGACGGCGCCCTGCAGCCGGCGGGCCGCCTGCACCAGCAGCTCGTCCCCGACCTGGTGGCCGGCGGTGTCGTTGACCGCCTTGAAGCCGTCCAGGTCGAGGAAGAGCACCGCGATGCCGGCGCCCGTCCCGCCCTGCTGGCCGCGGGTGCCGAGGGCGCCGCGCAGCCGCTGGGCGAACAGCGCCCGGTTGGGCAGGTCGGTGAGCGGGTCGTGGAAGGCGTTGTGCTGCAACTGAGCCTGGAGCATGACGCGTTCGGTGACGTCCCGGCTGTTCAGCAGCAGCCCGTCGCGGTGCCGGCTGACGGTCGACTCGACGTGCAGCCACTCCCCGATCCCGGAGCTGATCCGGCACTCCACCCGGGCCGAGGGCTCGACCGTGCCCGGGGTGCGGTGGGCGGCCAGCCGCACCCGCGCGAGGTAGCGGCGGACCTCGGCGAGCACCCGGTCCACGTCCTCGGGGTGGACCAGGTCCAGCAGGTTGCCGCCGACCAGTTCCTCCGGGTCCCGCCCGTAGACGCCGAGCGCCGCCGGGGAGACGTACGAGAGCACGCCGTTGGCCCCGGCGATCATGATGACGTCGCTGGACCCCTGCACCAGGGAGCGGAAGTGCGACTCCTTGTGGGCGAGTTCCTGGGCCAGCGAGAGATTGTCGAGCAGCATGACGCCTTGCCTGAGGATCAGTGCCAGCCCGACGGTGCACGCGGCCGCGGCCACCACGCGGTCCAACTGCCGTCCGCCGAGGGCGTTGTAGAGGATTCCGGCGGTGCACACCGCGGCCGCCGCGTAGGGCGTGAGCGCACTGAAGGTGGTGGCCACCCGGCGGCGCGGCAGGCCGCCGGCCGAGGGGTGCTCGCGCAGCGGGCGGCGCCAGCGCGAGGACCACGGCGCCCACGCGAGCAGCAGGCTGCCGGAGAACCAGCCGGCGTCCAGCAGTTCGCCGGAGTGGTAGTTGCTGTGCAGCTCCGGGGAGGTGAACAGGGCGTCGCAGATGACCGTGACGGCGAGCGCGATCATCGCGGTGTGCACCGCCGCCCGGTTGCCGTCCCGGCCGCCGAAGCGCAGTCCCACCACCAGGCTGACCAGCAGGATGTCCAGCACCGGGTAGGCCAGATTGAGGGCCAGCCGCAGCGGGGAGCCGTCCTCGCCGGCCGCGATCCGGCCGAGCGCCAGGCTCCAGCTGAGGGTGAACAGCGAGCCGGCGATCAGCCAGCCGTCGAGCAGCAGGCACAGCCAGCCGGCCGCCGTCCGCGGGTGCTGGGCGAGCACCAGCACGCCGGTGATGGCGAGCGGGGCGAACAGCAGGAAGGCGTACGGGGCGAGCGAGTTCTGCGGCAGCGCGGTGCGCACGACCACCTCGTACCAGCCCCAGGTGCCGTTGCCGAAGGCCACCATGAGCGAGGAGAGGCCGAACAGCAGCCAGGCCGGGCGGGCGTGGCCGGCGACCGTGCAGCCGTACACCAGGCAGGACAGCGCGGCCGCGAGGGCCGCCGCGGCGAGCCCGAAATCACCCATGAAGGCGGCGAGTTGGTGGGATCCCCAGCTGGTGGCGGCGCCCAGCGCATAGGCCAGGCAGAGCACGCCGAGGACCAGGCCGGGCAGCGAGCGGCTCTCCCGGAGCCGGCCCAGCGGACCGCGTCCGACCGGCCCCGGCGGCTCGGGCGCGGACGTGTCGGCGGGCGGCACGCCCGGTCGTCCGGATCCGGGCAGCACCGTATCGGTGGAGCTCACTCGGCCTCTCCCCCTCCGGCCCGGGGCCTGGCGCCCCGGCCACGGACCACCGGCCGCGCACCTCTCGACCGTACGCGGTGGCCTGGCGCCCCGTCGGGACGGCGGCCCAGGGGGTGGGCGGCCGTCCGGCCACCGCACCGCACCGATGCTCCCGGTCGGGACCCTACACCAATTCCGTCACTCAATGACACGCACACTCAACTTAGAGTAATGGCGACAGAGCGGGGAAAGGCACCCGATTCCGACCGATCGGCCCGGTTGGCGGCGGCGCGCGGGCAGGGGCTCACGCGGCGCGCACGGGAGCACGCAACGGCGCCCGGCCACCCGGGCGGCCCCGGCCGCCGACCGTTCGGACACGGTCGGCGACCTGCGGGTTCACCGGCCCGAGGGGGCCGGGTCGTCGGGGAACAGCCGCAGCCGGTGGGCCAGCGCGGCGGCCTCGCCACGGCCGCCGACCTCCAGCTTTCCCAGGATGTTGGACACGTGCACGCTTGCGGTCTTCGGAGAGATGTACAGCTCCTCGGCGATCTGCCGGTTGGTCCAGCCCCGGGCGAGCAGCCGGAGCACGTCCCGCTCACGGGGGGTGAGCCCGAAGGAGTCCCCGACCGCCGGGGCCGGTCCCGCCGCCGCGGCCGGGCGCTCCACCGGGGCCAGCGTGAGCCCCGCGCGCTCCGCCAGTGCGGTGACCTGGGCCGCGAGCGGCCGGTCGCCCCGGGCGGTCGCCAGTTCGCCCGCCTCGCGCAGCAGTTCGGTCGCGGCCTCGCGCCGCCCGGCCCGCACCTGGGCCTCGGCGCCGCGCAGCAGCGCGAGCGCCAGCGGGTACGGCAGCCCGGTCGACCGCAGCTCGGTGGCCGCCTCCGCCCACTGCCCGGTGGTGTCCGCGGCCGCGGCCCGGGCCAGCTCGGCCTCCAGCAGCCGGGCCCAGCCGTGGTGCAGCGGCGACTGGGGCCGCAGCTGGGTGGCCGCGGCGGCGATCGCGGTCAGCGCCTCGGCCCGGCCCGCGCCGGTCTCCGGCACGCCCAGGCTGTCCGCCTCCACCCCGGCGGCCTCCACCAGCAGCGGGTAGACGTCGGACTCGTAACCGAGCCGCCCGTCCTCCGCGAGCGCGGCGAGCAGTTCCGCCCGGGCGTCCAGCGGCCGCCCGTTGTGCGCGGCGATCCGCACCGCCAGGCGGCTGATCGGCACGCTGTGCTGCGCCTGGCCGAAACGGTTCGCCGACCGGGCCTGCGCCAGCATGGTCGCCGCAGTCGCGAAGTCCCCGCGCAGCACGGCGAGGTCGCCGCGCATCCGGTCCAGGAACTCCGCGTGGGAGCCGGGCAGGCCGATCAGCTCGCTGGCGGTGAGCAGTTCCTCCGCCTCCCGCACCTGCCCGAGGTCGGCGAGCGCCTCGACCAGGTTGCCGGTCAGGATGTTGCCGATGTTGCGCTGCAGCCCGTTGCCGTCCGCGAACTCCAGCCCCTCCCGGGCCAGTCGGACGGCCTCCTCGGCCCGGCCCAGTCCGCGCTGCATGCTGGCCAGGTTGTTGATGCCGCGCAGCAGGAGGTCCGGGATGCCCAGCGCCCGGGCCCGCTCGACCGCGGCCGTCAGCTCGGCCAGCCCGCCCTCGGCGTCGCCCAGCAGGTCGTAGCGCAGGCTGCCGAGGGTCATCCGGGCGTGCACCTCGACCGAGTGGGCGCCGACCTCCCGGGCGATCCCGATCGCCCGCTCGGCCAGTTTGAGGTGTTCGAGGCGGGGCGCCCGGACCACCGCCACGCCCGCGGCCAGGGCGAACACCTCGGCCTGGGTCGCGGACGGCGGCAGGTGCTCCACCAGCCGGTGGGCGCGGGTGATCTCCTCGTCGTCCCCGGAGCGGCGCAGGTTGCCCAGCATCCGGGCCCGGTTGATCCGGAACCAGGCCGCGCGCACCGGGTGCTCGGCCTCGTCGACCAGCCGGATTCCGCGCTTGGCCAGGCTCAGCCCGCGCTCGCGGTCACCGCAGCGCCGGGCCGCGACCACCGCCTCGGCCAGCACGTCGACCAGCTGGATCCGGTCGCAGTCCGCGTCCGCGGGGCTGTGGTCGCAGGAGCCGGGCGGGTAGGTCTCGGCCCAGTCGTACGGGCGCAGGGTGTGCGCCAGCACCTCCTCGGAGACCAGGTCCCACAGCTCCAACCCCCGCTCCAGCATGCCGAGTTGCTCGGCGAAGGCGTTGCGGCGCCGGGCCGCGCGGGCGGCGTCCAGGGCGGTCGGCAGGGCCCGGGCCGGGTCGTGGGCGTGGTACCAGTAGTTGGCCAGCCGGGCGGGCAGCGCGTCGGCCGGGACGAGTTGCGGCCGGGCCTCCACCGCGAGCGCGAACTTGCGGTTGATCCGGTGCCGTTCGCCGGGCAGCAGGTCGTCCGAGACGGCCTCGCGGACCAGCGCGTGCCGGAACCGGTAGCCCTCGCCCTCGCTGTCCGGGCGCAGGATGTTGGCGCCGACGGCCGCCCGCAGCGCCTCGATCAGCGCCTCCTCGTCGTCGGCCAGGACGGCGGCCAGCAGGGCGTGTTCGACGTGCGAGCCGCCCTCGGCGGCGATCCGCACCACCTTCTGGGCCTCCTCGTCCAGGCTCTCCACCCGGACCAGCAGGATGTCCCGCAGCGAGTCGGTGAGGCCGGCGCCGCAGCCGTCCTCGAAGGCGGTGGCCAGCTCCTCGACGAAGAACGGGTTCCCCTCCGAGCGGCGCAGGATCCGGTCTACCAGCTGGCGGTCGGGGGCGCCCGTGCCGAGGATGCCGGCCAGCTGGGCCGCGACCTCGCGGCGGCCGAAGCGCTCCAGCTCCAGGCGCTGCACGGTGCGCAGCCGCTCCAGCTCGGCCAGGAAGGGGCGCAGCGGGTGGCGGCGGTGCAGGTCGTCGGTGCGGTAGGTGGCGACCAGCAGCACCCGGGAGCGGTGCAGGGTGCGCACCAGGAAGGCGAGCAGTTCGCGGGTGGAGCGGTCGGACCAGTGCAGGTCCTCCACGGCGAACACGAGGGTACGTTCCGCGCCGAACCGTTCGAACAGTCTTGCGGTGTGCTCGAACAGTCGGGCCCGGCCGTACTCGTCGTTGGGTTCGCCGTCCCCCTCGCCGAACTCGGAGAGCAGCCGGGCGAGATGGCCCTCGCTGCCGGCCGCGGCCGCCTCGAACTCGGCGCCCAGCGCGCGGTGCAGCCGGCGCAACGCGGCGGCGAGCGGCGCGTAGGGCAGGCCCTCGGCGCCGACCTCCAGACAGCTGCCGAGCGTGGTGACCGCTCCCCCGTCGGCGGCCCGCTGGAGGAACTCCTCCAGCAGCCGGGTCTTGCCGATCCCGGCCTCGCCGCCGATCAGCACGGCCTGCGGGCTGCCGGTGCCCGCCCGGCGCAGCGCGTCGGTCAGTTCGGTGATCTCGCTGCCGCGGCCGACGAAGACGGGACTCACCGATATCTGCTGCATGGAGGCGAGCATGCCATAGCCGGAGCCACTGGTGAGAGGGGTTATCTCGCGGGGCGAACGCCCGGAGGGGAAGGCGCTCCCCCGCGGCGCCTCCCCCTCCGGAACTGCATCGGCACCGTCCTGGTGCCGGGTCGTCAGCATTCCGTCTGACGCACGGGGCGACGCTGGAAGCGGGCGGCCACCGGACGGCGGCGCAGCCGGGCGACCTGCTTGGCCTCGCGGACCAGACGCTCGTGCTCGGCGCGGGCTTCGAGCTCGTGGGCGTGCTGCTGGATGAGCTGGTACTCGATCACTTCGGGTTCCCCCTGGGGTTTCGCCTTCGTTTCCCTGACATGTAAGAGCTTCCTCCCCCAGTGGGGGGTGCCACATCGGGAGCGTGCCCCATCTTCCGAAGGCCGAGCGCCTTAGATTCGGCGCCAGAAAAGGTTTAAGGCCCCGTCTCACCTAGATACGTAGGTGAGACGGGGCCTTAGGCCTTACTTAGGGGGCCTTAGACGCCTTAGGCGCCTTAGGAAGGCGGGCTTGACGGCCTAGGCCGCCGAGCCTTCTCAGGTGACTCAGGCCGAGACGCCCAGCTTCTCCAGGATCAGGTCCTTGACCCGGGCCGCGTCCGCCTGGCCACGGGTGGCCTTCATGACCGCGCCGACCAGCGCACCCACGGCGGCGACCTTGCCGTCGCGGATCTTGGCGGCGATCGCCTCGTTCTCGGCGATGGCCTGGTCGACCGCGGCGCCCAGCGCGGAGTCGTCCGAGACCACGGCCAGGCCGCGCTTCTCGACGACCTCGTCCGGCTCGCCCTCGCCGGCCAGCACGGCCTCGATGACCTGGCGGGCCAGCTTGTCGTTCAGCTTGCCCTCGGCGACCAGCGCGGTGACCCGGGCGACCTGCGCCGGGGTGATCGGCTGCTCGCTCAGCTCGGTACCGGTCTCGTTGGCGCGACGGGCCAGCTCGCCCATCCACCACTTGCGGGCCTGGTCGGCGGGGGCGCCGGCCGCGATGGTCTCCTGGATCGGCTCCACCGCACCGGCGTTGAGCACCGACTGCATGTCCTTGTCGGTCAGGCCCCACTCGGCCTGCAGCCGGGCGCGGCGCACCCGCGGCAGCTCCGGCAGCCCGGCCCGCAGCTCCTCGACCCACGCCCGGGCGGGGGCCACCGGCACCAGGTCCGGCTCGGGGAAGTAGCGGTAGTCCTCGGCGTTGTCCTTGATCCGGCCCGAGGTGGTGGAGCCGTCCTCCTCGTGGAAGTGACGGGTCTCCTGGACGATGGTGCCGCCGTCGGTCAGCACGGTGGCGTGCCGCTGGATCTCGAACCGGGCGGCCCGCTCCACGCTGCGCAGGGAGTTGACGTTCTTGGTCTCCGAGCGGGTGCCGAAGGTCTCGGTGCCGTTCGGGCGCAGCGACAGGTTGACGTCGCAGCGCATCTGGCCCTTGTCCATCCGGGCCTCGGAGACGCCCAGCGCCTTGATCAGCTCGCGCAGCTCGGCCACGTAGGCCTTGGCGACCTCGGGGGCGCGCTCGCCGGCGCCGACGATCGGCTTGGTGACGATCTCGATCAGCGGGATGCCGGCCCGGTTGTAGTCGAGCAGCGAGTGGGTGGCCCCGTGGATGCGACCGGTGGCGCCGCCGACGTGGCTGGACTTGCCGGTGTCCTCCTCCATGTGGGCGCGCTCGATCTCCACCCGGAAGGTCGTGCCGTCCTCCAGCTGCACGTCGAGGTAGCCGTTGAAGGCGATCGGCTCGTCGTACTGCGAGGTCTGGAAGTTCTTGGGCATGTCCGGGTAGAAGTAGTTCTTCCGCGCGAACCGGCACCACTCGGCGATCTCGCAGTTCAGCGCGAGGCCGATCTTGACTGCCGACTCCACGCCGATCGCGTTGACCACCGGGAGCGAGCCCGGCAGGCCCAGGCAGGTCGGGCAGGTCTGGCTGTTCGGCTCGGCGCCCAGCTCGGTCGAGCAACCGCAGAACATCTTGGTCTTGGTACCCAGCTCGACGTGGACCTCAAGGCCCATCACCGGGTCGTACGACGCGAGAGCGTCCTCGTAGGAGACCAGGTTCATGACGCTCACAGCGTCCCTTCTCACTTGAAGCTTGGGAGGTACGGGCCCGGCCGCCGCATCGCGCGGGGCCGGGCCGGGGCGCTCGGATCGACTCAGCCCAGCAGCACGTCGTCGGAGGCGAGCTGACGCAGCTCGCGCACCAGCAGGGCGGTGCCGGTGATCAGCGCGGCGGCGCCGACCAGGGCGTTGACCAGCTTGAGGGTGTCGCTCTCCTCGCGCGCCTTGCGGACGTCCTTGACCACGGAGATCGCACCGAACGCGCTGGTACCGATGGACAGCCACAGCCCGGGCTTGCTGTGCTTCCACCCCTTGATGGAGCTCTGGGCCTTGAGGGAGCTCTGGGCCTTGGCCTTCTCGATCTTGCTCACAGTGCCGGTACCTCCTCCAGCAGGGTGTGCCCCCACTTGTCGTTGAGCGCGGCCTCGACGGCGCCGCCCACGCGATACAGGCGGTCGTCCGCCATCGCGGGAGCGATGATCTGCAGGCCGACCGGGAGATTGTCCTCCGGCGCCAGGCCGACCGGCAGCGACATGGCCGCGTTGCCCGCCAGGTTGGACGGGATCGTGCACAGGTCGGCCAGGTACATCGCCATCGGGTCGTCGGCGCGCTCGCCGATCGGGAAGGCGGTGGTCGGCGTGGTCGGCGAGACCAGCACGTCCACACCGGCGAAGGCGGCGTCGAAGTCCCGCGAGATGAGCGTGCGGACCTTCTGGGCCGAGCCGTAGTAGGCGTCGTAGTAGCCCGAGGAGAGGGCGTAGGTGCCCAGGATGATGCGGCGCTTGACCTCGTCGCCGAAGCCGGCCTCGCGAGTCAGCGCGGTGACCTCCTCGGCCGAGCGCGAGCCGTCGTCGCCGACCCGCAGGCCGTAGCGCATGGCGTCGAAGCGGGCCAGGTTGGAGGAGCACTCCGACGGCGCGATCAGGTAGTACGCCGGCAGCGCCAGGGTGAAGGACGGGCAGGACACCTCGACGACCTCGGCGCCCAGCTCGCGCAGCAGCTCCACCGACTCGTCGAAGCGCTGCATCACGCCGGTCTGGTAGCCCTCGCCGGCGAACTCCTTGACGACGCCGATCCGCATGCCGCGGACGTCGCGCATCCTCGCGGCCTCGACCACGGCCGGGACGGGCGCGTCGATCGAGGTGGAGTCCAGCGGGTCGTGGCCGGCGATGGCCTCGTGCAGCAGGGCCGCGTCCAGCACCGTGCGGGCGCACGGGCCGCCCTGGTCCAGGCTGCTGGAGAAGGCGACCAGGCCGTAGCGGGACACCGAGCCGTAGGTCGGCTTGACGCCGACGGTGCCGGTGACGGCGCCGGGCTGGCGGATCGAGCCGCCGGTGTCGGTGCCGATCGCCAGCGGGGCCTCGAAGGCGGCCAGCGCGGCGGCCGAACCGCCGCCGGAGCCGCCCGGGATGCGGGTGAGGTCCCACGGGTTGCCGGTCGGGCCGTAGGCCGAGTTCTCGGTGGAGGAGCCCATCGCGAACTCGTCCATGTTGGTCTTGCCGAGGATGACCACGCCCGCGTCCTTGAGACGGGTGGTCAGGGTGGCGTCGTAGGGCGGGATCCAGCCCTCGAGCATCTTGGACCCGCAGGTGGTCGGGATGCCCTTGGTGGTGAAGACGTCCTTGAGCGCGAGCGGGACGCCGGCCAGCGGGCCCAGCTCCTCGCCCTTGGCGCGCTTGTCGTCGACGGCCCTGGCGGCGGCCAGCGCACCCTCGGTGTCGACGTGCAGGAAGGCGTTGACCTTCTTGTCGACGGCCTCGATGCGGTCCAGGTGCGCCTGGGCGACCTCGACGGCGGAGACCTCGCCCTTGGCGATGGCGCCCGCGGTCTCGGCCGCGGTGTACTTGATCAGCTCGGTCATCTCGGTCAGTCCTCCCCGAGGATCTGCGGCACACGGAAACGCTGCTCCTCGGCGGCGGGGGCGCCGGACAGCGCCTGCTCCGGGGTCAGCGACGGTCGCACCTCGTCCGCGCGCATGACGTTGGTCAGCGGCAGCGGGTGGGAGGTCGGCGGGACGTCCTGTCCGGCGACCTCGGAAACGCGGGCGACCGCGCCGATGATCACGTCGAGCTGCTCGGCGAAGTGGTCCAGCTCTTCGGGCTTCAGCTCAAGACGCGACAGCCGGGCGAGGTGGGCGACCTCCTCGCGCGTGATGCCAGGCATGCAGCGATCCTCAGGGTGAGTTCTGGTGAGACCCGGCGACGCCTGCGGCGGTGCCGGGCCCGGGCAGGAGCAGCCGGGTTCGGCGCTCCGTCCTCGTGGTCTTTGGACCCCATCCTATGGGGCCCGGCCCGGCCACCGGCCAACGAGTGGACCTGCGGCCCCGTTACCGTCCCCGTCGCCCCCGTCACCCCCGCCGCTACTGCGGCCCGGTGCGGGCCCAACCCTGCGCGCCCGGCGTCTGGAAGCCGACCTGCGCGGCGGGCAGCGCCTGGCCGCGCTGCCCGGCCTGCAGGGCGGGCGGCAGCACCGGCGGGAGGGTCGGCGGCCGCACCGGCGACAGCGGGGACGGCCGGTCGGCCGGCTTGACCGCGGCGGCGCGGTCGACCGGCTTGATGATCGACGGGAGCTGCGGCGGCGCGCCGAGCCGCTCCACCGTCGGGGCGCCGGTGGTGCGGTGCACCCGCAGCCAGGCGGTGGCCTGCTCGGCGGGCAGCGCGGCGGACACCAGCCAGCCCTGGACGGCGTCCACGCCCATGCAGTGCAGCCGTTCCCAGGTCTCGTCGTCCTCGACGCCCTCGGCGACCACGGTCAGGCCGAGCGAGTGGGCCAGCTCGACCGAGCAGCGGACCACCGCCGCGTCGTGGTCGTCGGCGACCATCCGGGAGACGAAGGAACGGTCGATCTTGAGCTCGCCGACCGGCAGGCTGCGCAGCCGCACCAGCGAGGAGTGCCCGGTGCCGAAGTCGTCCAGGGACATCCCGACGCCGTAGCCGCGCAGTTCCGCCAGGGTGTCGGCGGCGCGCCGGGAGTCGTCCAGCAGCAGCCGCTCGGTGATCTCCAGCTGGAGCGCGTGGGCCGGCACCTGGTGGCGGACCAGGTGCCCGGCGACGCGCTGGGCGAAGCCGGGGTTGAGCACGTCGCGCGGCGAGACGTTGACCGCGACCTGCACCTGGAGGCCCTGCTCGCGCCAGTAGGCGAGCTGGCCGACCGCCGCCTCCAGCACGTAGTCGGTGAGCCGGGGCATCAGTCCGCTGGACTCGGCGAGCCCGACGAACTCGTCCGGGGAGACCTTCCCCTGCCCGGGCCGCTCCCAGCGCAGCAGCGCCTCCAGGCCCACCACCCGGCCGTCGAAGGCCACCTTCGGCTGGTAGTGCAGCTGCACCTCGCCGGTCTCCAGGGCCCGGCGGAGGTCCCCGAGCAGGCCGATCCGGTACGGGGTGTCGGCGTCCTGGGTCTCGTCGTACTGGGCGACCCCGCTGCACTCGCGCTGGGCGTGGCCCATCGCCACGTCGGCGCGGCGCAGCAGCGACTCGGCGTCCTGGGCGCCCTGCGGGTAGACGCAGACGCCGGCGCTGGCCTCCAGCACCAGCAGCAGGCCGTCCAGCCGGATCGGCGCGGCGAGTTCGGCGATCAGGGCCTTGGCGACCCGCTCCAGGCTGTCGGGGCAGTTGATGCCGGGGAGCAGGACGGCGAACTCGTCGCCGCCCATCCGGGCCACCATGGGGCGTCCGCGCCGGTAGTGCCGGGGCAGGCCGGCGAAGACGTCGTCGATGGACTCCCGGGTGGCGCTGCCGGCCGGGCCGCCGGAACGCAGCGCCCGGTGCAGCCGGCGGGCGATGTGAACCAGGAGGCGGTCACCGGCCGTATGACCAAGTGTGTCGTTGAGTGATCGGAAGCGGTCGAGGTCAAGCAGGATGAGACCGACGCTGTACCCTTCCTCGCGCTCGACGATCGCCTCCTGGGCGGCCAGCAGCAAGGCCTGACGGTTGGGCAGATCCGTCAGGGGATCGGTCAGCTGGTCGCGGGCCCGGTCCCGGGCGATCCGCCAGGCCGCCACCAGGACGGCCAGCGGTACCGCGAACAGCGGCAGCAGTTCGGGTTCGAACCGGTAGACCAGGACGGCCAGCGGGATGAGCGGCGCGGCTCCGGCCAGCAGCACGCCGAGCAGCAGGACCGCACCTGCCACCCCCTGCGGCGGGCGTGTGGGCGCGCCGCCGGTCGAACGATCCATAAGCCCTGTCCTCCGTCGGGCCCGCCCCGTCAGGCCGCCTTACGGTGAGGCACCGTGCCGGTACCGACAGCTGCCGGGCATGGAGCGACCCCGAGGAGCACCGGCTCGGCCGGTGCCCCCACCCCTGCTGACACTCTGTTGCGCTCCAGGGTATGCCGGGGTCTCCCCGGTGGGCAGACTTTCGGACAACCGGAAACGCGCCACCGCGCCCGGGTGTCGCACAGTGACACAATGCCCGCTTTCACCGGGCGGCACCCGGTGACGCCGCATCAGGACGATAACAACCCGGATCCGGCCGGCGGCGGCCCGGGTCCGCCCGGGGTCAGCCCTCCGCGGGTGCCTCGACGACCTCCTCCGCCGCGGCGGGCTCCGGAAGTCCCAGGTGGGCGCGGGCGGCAGACGGTCCGTCGGCGAGCAGCACCGCGAAGCCCGCGTCGTCCAGGACCGGCAGGCCGAGCTGAACTGCCTTGTCATACTTGGACCCTGGGTTATCACCGGCGACCACGAAGTCGGTCTTCTTCGAAACCGAACCGGTCACCTTCGCTCCACGCGAGGTCAGCGCCTCCTTGGCGCCGTCCCGGGTGTGGCCCGCCAGCGTCCCGGTGACGACCACGGTCAGGCCCTCCAGCGGGCGCTCCGCCTCCTCCTCGTCCGCGAACTCCTCGACGAAGCGGACCCCGGCGGCCCGCCACTTCTCCAGGATCTCCCGGTGCCACTCCTCCTCGAACCACTCCCGGATCGAGCGGGCGATGGTCGGGCCCACGCCCTCGACCGCCGCCAACTCCTCCTCGGTGGCCGAGAAGACCCGGTCCAGGTCACGGAACTCGCGCGCCAGCTCCTGCGCCGCCACCGGGCCCACGTGCCGGATCGACAGGCCGTTCAGGAAGCGCCAGAGCGGGCGGTCCTTCGCCCCCTCCAGGTTGTCCAGCAGGGTCTGCAGCGACTTCTTCGGCTCGCCCTTGGTCGTGGCGAAGAAGAAGACCTCCTTCTCCTTGCCCGTCCGGTCGTCCAGCTTGGGCATGCCGGTCTTCTGGTCGCGCACCAGCACCTTGATCGGCAGCAGCTGCTCCGCCGTCAGCCCGAAGACGTCCCCCTCGTTGTGCACCGGGGCCTCGGCCGGCTCCAGCGGCTGGGTCAGCGCGGTCGCCGCGACGTAGCCCAGCCCCTCGACGTCCAGGCACTGCCGGCCGCCGAGGAAGGCGATCCGCTCCCGGATCTGGGCCGGGCAGTGCTGGGCGTTCGGGCAGCGCAGGTCGATGTCCCCCTCGGACATCGGGCGCAGCTCGGCGGCGCACTCCGGGCAGTGCGAGGGCATCACGAAGGCCTGCTCGGTGCCGTCCCGCAGGTCGTAGACCGGGCCGAGGATCTCCGGGATGACGTCGCCGGCCTTGCGCAGCACCACGGTGTCGCCGAGCAGGACGTCCTTGGCCTTGACCACGTCCTGGTTGTGCAGCGTCGCGTACTGCACCATCGAGCCGGCCACCTTCACCGGCTCGGCCAGCACCGCGTACGGGGTGGCCCGGCCGGTGCGCCCGACGCCGACCTTGATCTCGGCCAGCTTGCCGGTGACCTCCTCCGGCGGGTACTTCCAGGCGATCGCCCAGCGCGGGGACTTGGAGGTGGCGCCGAGCCGGCCCTGGAGGGCGATCTCGTCCACCTTGACCACGACGCCGTCGATCTCGTGCTCGACCGAGTGCCGCTGCTCGCCGAAGTACTTGATGAAGGCGCGCACGTCGGCCAGCGTGCCGACCACCTTGTTGTGCCGGGCGGTGGGCAGGCCCCAGTCGTGCAGCAGCCGGTAGGCGTGCGACTGGTTGTCGATGTCGAAGCCGACCCGGGCGCCGATGCCGTGCACCACCATGTGCAGCGGGCGGGAGGCGGTGACGTGCGGGTCCTTCTGGCGCAGCGAACCGGCCGCGGCGTTGCGGGGGTTCATGAACAGCCGGATCATCGCCCGGGGCCGCTTGCCCTCCTTGGCGCGCTCCTCGTTCTCCTGCCGACGGCGCTCGTTCTCCGCCGCGAACGAGGCGTTGAGCGCGTCGAACTCCTCGGTCGGGAAGTAGACCTCGCCGCGGATCTCCACCAGCGCCGGGAGGTCGTCGCCCTTGAGCCGGTGCGGGATCTCCTTGATGGTGCGGACGTTGGCGGTGATGTCCTCGCCGACCCGGCCGTCGCCGCGGGTCGCCGCCTGCACCAACTGGCCGTTCTCGTAGGTGAGGTTGACGGCCAGGCCGTCCACCTTGAGCTCGCACAGGTAGTGGTACTCGATGCCGTGCAGCTCGGTGGCGACCCGGTCCGCCCAGGCGCCGAGCTCCTCGTCGTCCATCGCGTTGTCCAGGCTGAGCAGCCGCTCGCGGTGCTCGACGGCGGCGAACAGCGCGGTGGGGGCGCCGCCGACCCGCTGGGTCGGCGACTCCGGCGTCACCAGGGCCGGGTGCTCGGCCTCCAGCTCCTCCAGTTCGCGCATCAGCGCGTCGAACTCGGCGTCGCTGACGACCGGCGCGTCCTGCTCGTAGTACCGGGCGCGGTGGTCGGTGATCTCCTGCGCCAGCTCGGCGTGCCGCCGGCGCACCTCCGCCGGGACGTCCTCCCAGCCCTCGACAGCCGTCACCGCAAGCCCTCCTACGTTCTCATTCCGGGTTGTCCACCAGGCTCTGCGCCGCCCGCGCAGCGAGCTGCAGCGCCGTGCGCGCGTAGGCAGGGGAGGCCCCGGCGAGCCCGCAGGTCGGCGTCACCAGCACGCGGCGGCCCAGCAGCTCCGGAGCGAACCCGAGCCTGCGCCACAAGGTCCTGATCCCCTGGACACTACCGGCCGGGTCGGACACCGCCTGGTCAACGGAGGGCACGACACCGGCGAGGATCGCCGTGCCGCCCTCCACCGCCTCGCCCAGGTCGTCGTCCTGGCGCTCGGTGAGGAGGGAGAAGTCCAGCGAGATCCCGGCGACTCCGGCCCGGCGCAGCAGCGGCACCGGCACCTCCGGCGCGCAGGAGTGCACCACGACCGGCGCGTCCAGGCCGCGGATCAGCTCGCGCAGCACCTCCTCGGCGACCTGCCGGTCGACGGCGCGCAGCCGCTGGAAGCCGCTGGCGGTCCGCACCGACCCGGCCAGCACGGCGGGCAGCGAGGGCTCGTCCAGCTGGAGCACCACCTCGGCCCCCGGCACGCGCTTGCGGACCTCGGCGAGGTGGCGGCGCAGCCCCTCGGTGAGCGAGCCGGCGACGTCCCGGCAGGCGCCGGGGTCGGCGAGCGCCTTCTCGCCGTGCTTGAGCTCGATGGCGGCCGCCAGCGTCCAGGGGCCGACG
This sequence comes from Kitasatospora sp. NPDC059088, assembly GCF_042738155.1. NCBI lineage: Bacteria > Bacillati > Actinomycetota > Actinomycetes > Kitasatosporales > Streptomycetaceae > Kitasatospora > Kitasatospora sp. NPDC059088. Next base: position 21,822 of record NZ_JBHYGR010000110.1, read on the forward strand.
GCCTGGAGCTTGAGCGCCCCCCGGTACCCCTGGGTGTACTCCTCCAGGGCGTCCAGGTCCTCGCCGAGCCAGGAGTGGGCGCGGCGGGTGTCCCGGCCGGGGCGGTCGGCGAACCGCCAGCCGCTGGGCTCGGTCTGCGCGAAGAGCTCGACCAGCAGGCCGGCGCTGCGGCCGATCATGTCGGCGCCCGGCCCGCGGGCGGGCAGTTCGGGCAGGAACGGCAGCTGCTCCAGCGCCCCGGTGGAGGTCCTGGCGGCCTCCCGGGCGTCGGTGCCGGGCAGCGAGCCGACGCCGGTGGCGGCGCCGCGCAGGTCGGGGAAGGGGTGTCCGGTGCTCACCCGTCCGAGCCTAGTGCGCGGCGCCGCCGACGTTCGCCGGTGTCCCGGTCAGCGCCGCCGGTCAGCGGCCGGGGCGGACGGTGATGTCGGTGATCTCGGCGTCCCGGGAGGCGTCCAGGGCCGCCAGGACGGCCTTCGCGACGGACTCCGGCTCGATCCAGCGGGCGGCGTCGTACTCCTTGCCCTCCTGCTGGTGCACCTTGGCCTGCATCGCGGTGGCGGTGCGGCCCGGGTAGACCGAGGTGACCCGCACACCGTTCCCGTGCTCCTCCTGGCGCAGCGCGTCGGCGAGCGCCTTGAGCCCGTGCTTGCTGGCCGCGTACGCCGACCACTCGGCGTGGGCGGTGAGGCCGGCGCCGGAGTTGACGAACACCACGTGGCCCTTGGCCAGGCGCAGCGAGGGCAGCAGCAGCCGGGTCAGCTCGGCGGGGGCGACCAGGTTGACGTTCAGGGTGTCCTGCCAGGCCTTCACCGGCAGGTCGCCCACCGTGCCCAGCTCCACCGCGCCGGCCACGTGCAGGACGGAGTCCAGCTCGACGGGCAGGGCCTGGTGCCCGAAGGCCCAGGACAGCTTGGCGGGGTCGCCGAGGTCGCCGACCAGGGTGCGGGCACCGGGGAAGCGGTCCCGCAGCTCGCCGGCCCGCCGGGCGTCCCGGGCGAGCAGCCAGAGTTCGTCCCCGCGCTCGGCGAGCTTCTCGGTCAGGACGGCGCCGATGCCGGAACCGGCACCGGTGATCAGGTGTGCAGCCATGGTCCCGATCCTCTCAGGCCTTGAGCAGCGCGAAGACCTCGGCCGGCGTGTCGGCGAAGCCGACCAGCTCGGCCAGCGGCCGCGGCAGGAAGCCCTCGGCGTCCATCCGCTCCAGCTGGGTGCGCAGGCCCGTGTAGAAGCCCTCGGTGTCCAGCAGGACGACCGGCTTGTCGAAGATCCCGTGCTTCTTGAGCTCCAGCACCTCGGTGACCTCGTCCATCGTGCCCAGCCCGCCGACCAGCACCACGACGGCGTCCGCCCGGGCGGCCAACTCCCGCTTGCGCTCGGCCAGATCGGCGGTCATCACCAGCTCGTCGGCACCGTCGTATCCCTTGTGCCTGAGCATCTCGACCAGCACGCCGACGAGTCGGCCGCCGGCCGCCTTCACCTCGTCGGCGAGCAGGCCCATCAGGCCGGCGTTGGAGCCGCCCCAGACCAGGGTGTGCCCGCCCTCCCCGAGCAGCCGGGCGAATTCGGCGGCGGGGGCGGAGTAGCGGTCGTCGAGCGAGTACGCGGAGCAGAAGACGCAAATGTTCATGATGCCGTCCGGTCTATCACGTCCGCCCGCCGCCGCTCACCGGCTTTACCCCCGGCTCCCTCCTCACCGACGACTCCCCGCAACCCCTAGGGTGCTGTCCGTGCGCCACCTCGAGATATCCGACCTGATCACGGCCGTGGACCCGCGCGACGGCCGACGGCTCCCGGTCCGGCGCGACGACGTCGTCCGGCAGCTGCGCGAGAGCGGCGACGGGCGCGCGGCCCGGATCGTCGCCGGGCTGCCCACCGACCGGGACGGCGCACTCGACCCCGGTGCCGTGGACCGCCTGCTGATCAGCGTGCACACCGAACTCCAGCAGTTGAGCGAGGAACTGCGCATCGGCGAACGCCTGGTCCACGTCCTCGGTCCGCTCTTCACCGCGATCCGGACGGCCACCGGGCAGCCCGGGCCGTACCGCCTGGTCGACATCGGGTGCGGTCTCGGCTACCTGGTCCGCTGGCTGGCGGCCACCGACGCCCTGGGCCCCGACGTCGAACTGGTCGGGGTCGACCTCAACGCCGCGCTGGTCGGCGAGGCGGAGCGCCTCGCCCGCGCCGAGGGACTCGACTGCCGTTTCGTGCACGGGAACGCCTTCGAACTGCCGGAGGCCGCAACGGTCTACGTCTCCACCGGCGTCCTCCACCACTTCCGTGGCCCGGCCCTGACCGAGTTCTTCCGGGCCCAGGCCGCCTCACCGGCACTCGCCTTCTGCCACTTCGACATCGCCTCGACCCGACTGGCGCCCGTCGGCGCCTGGATCTTCCACCTCGCCCGGATGCGCCACCCGCTCGGCCGCCACGACGGCGTCGTCTCCGCGCTGCGCGCGCACAGCGACGAACTGCTGCTGCGCGCCGCCTCGGCACCCGGGATGCGCGCGCTGGTGTACGAACCGCGCGGCCTGTCGAACCCGTTCTGCACCACGCTGCGCCCGGTCATCGGTGTGCGCCCACCGTTGGAGGCGCCGCTGCGCCGGACCCTCGGCCGGGCCGCCCGCCGCCTGGTGGGCCCGGAGCACCTCGCCGGGGCCACCCGATGACGCCCGCCGTGCCCCTCGCGTTCCTCGGCCTGGTCGACGCGACGTGCAGCGGCTTCCGCGCCTACGCCGGACGCGACGCCCGCATCCGCAAACACCGGGCCGCGGCCCGGGCCGCCCTGCGCGGGCTGGCCGTCGGGGCCCTCCTGCTGCTCGCCCCCGCGCTGACCGCCGCCCTGCTGCTGCTGACGGCGACCGACCGGGCCGGGGCCTACGCCGCCCTGGCCGCCGGCGGCGACGGGTACCTGCTCCCGCTCGTCCCCTACGCCGGCGCCGTACTGCTCTCCCTCGCCGCCTACTTCGCCCTGCCGTTCCGCGCCAGCACGCTCGCCATGGTCATCGGCCTCGGCCCGCTCACCCTGCTGCGCCCGCTCGCCGTCGCCGCCGCCTGCCTCGGCGCGGTCCTGGGCGGCGGCGGTGCGTCCGGCCTGCTGGTCGGCGCGATCGCGGGCACCGCCATGCTGGGCGTCGAACCCCTGGTGCACCGGCGCTGGTACCGGCGGGTGCAGTGAGGGGCCCGCTGTGACCGGGCGGGCCCGGGCCAACCGGGCCCCGCGGGCGGGGCCCGGGGGTGGGATGAGTGGGTTATAAACAAAATAAGCGGGCGACCACAAATCAAGTGT
>NZ_JBHYGR010000110.1:25114-32954 GCF_042738155.1 Kitasatospora sp. NPDC059088
GCGCGATCCGCGGCGGTGCGCGGGGGGGGGGGGGGGGCGGGGGGGGGGGGGGGGGGGGGGGGGGGGGGGGGGCGGCGGGGGGGGGGGCCCCCGCCCCCCCCCCCCGCGCCCCGGAGGACGGTCACGGGTGCTGGAAGAGCACCTCCGGGTTCGCCGCCGACGGGCCGTCCAGCAGGGGCTGGTGGAGGCCCTTGAGGGTCCGGTCGAAGAAGGCCCCGACGTACTCCCGGGTCAGCTGCATCCCGCGCTCCGGCGAGGTGGTCGACCCCGCGGGGGCGGGGAGGCCGGCCTCGGCGGCCAGCACGGTGACGTCCGTGAAGCTCGCGTGGTTGGTGCCGGCGACGGTCAGCCAGGGCTTGTAGCCCTTCCAGCCCGCCCAGGTCTGCGCCCAGGAGGTGTCCCCGCCGTTCGTGGAGTGGTTGCTGTCCTTCCCGAGCAGCAGGAACGAGCGGCCCTCGAGCGTGTCGGCCGGGACCGGCTGGAAGAAGGTTCCGTCCATGTTCACCCCGGCCAGGATCCGCCGGTCCTCGGCCATCGCGTTGAGCGTCGACGCGCCGCCGATCGAGTGCCCGGCCATGCCGACCCGGTCCCGGTCGATCAGGTGGGACAGGCGCCACACCGGGTGCTGCCCGGTCAGCTGGTCCAGGACGAAGGAGACGTCCTTCGCCCGGCTGTCCGGCAGCGAGTCCGGCGCGCCCGTGTCGCACAGCGCGCAGCCGGGGGTGCTGCCGTCGGCGAGCGTCTCGCCGGAGTCCTCGTAGGTGTGGCCGACCAGCGCCACCACGTAGCCGCGGGCGGCCAGGTCGGTCGCCAGGCCGGTCAGCGTGGCGCGCGGGTTCTCGAAGCCCGGGGAGAGCACCACCAGCGGGAACCTCCCGCCCGCGGCCTTCGCCCCGGTGAAGGCGTGGGTGTCGACGTCGACCAGGTCCTGCGCCGTGAGCCCGGTGCCGGCCGGCACCCGGGTCGCCAGGAAGCCCTGTGCCTCGCCGGGGGTCATGTACGGGGCCGGCGCCCCGGTGCCCTGCCGGGCCGGGTAGAACATCGACACGGCCAGCTGCCGCGGCCCGGCGGAGGGCACCCACGGATCGGTGCGGCTGCGGTCGGTCAGCCGCAGCACCTCCTCCCCGGCCGCGTACCGCCCGGTCGGGGCGGGCAGCTCGCCGTGGAAGGCGGCGACAGCGGCGGACGCGGGCGTGGGCGAAGGCGCGGCCGACGCGGCCGACGCGGCCCCGGCCAGCGGGAGCGGAAGGGCGAGAACGAGCGCTGCGACAGCCGCGATGCGGCGGATTCGGGTCATGTCCCCGACGTTAGGTCCGCGCCCCGACCCCCCGGATCAGCCGACCGAATGCCCTCTCCGGCCCCGCTCATCCCCCCGGCCCAGCCCCGTCATCCCTCCGGATGACACCCCCCCGCGACCCCCTCAGACCCGCGCCGCCGCCGGGCGTTCGGTGGTGGCGACCGGGCCTCAGGCGTGCTCGACCAGCGGCCTGGTCACCGGGACCACCGTGAGGATCCCTTCGAGGCCCTTGAAGTCGTCGGGGTTCGTGGTGAACAGGGGCAGCTCCTCGGCGATCGCGATCGCCGCGATCATCAGGTCCGCCACCCGGCGCCTGGGCTTGCGCCCGGACCCGACCACGGCGGCGCAGACCCGACCGTAGATCCGAGCCGCTTCGGCATCGAAGGGAATCGGGTCGAACTCGTTCTCGGCCCGCTGGAGCACATCGAGGCGCCGGGCCCGTTCGGCGTGCTCGTCGTAGTCGTTCTGGTCCTCGTTCCGCCGGACCTCGTGCGGTCCGGCGGAGAGTTCGGCGAGGGTGACGGCGCTGATGGCCATCTCGGCCGGGAGTTCGGCCGGGTCCACCCACTTGCGCAGGATCATGATGTTGGTGTCGAGCAGGCCCTGCTGGTGCTCAGGAGCCATGGCGGCCGTCCGCCCACTGCTCGGCCGTGGCCTCCTGGTCGGCCCGGAAGGCCTCCAGGGACAGGTCCGGAGCGCTGCGCGACATGGCCGAGAATTCGGCCCGGGAAACGAACCGGCGACGGCGCCTGAGCGGGATCAGCTCGCCGATCCGGTGCCCGTCCCTGGTCACGGTGAAGGACTGCCCGGCCTGGACGGCGTCCATGATCTCCTCGGGCCTGCTGCGCAGGTCCCGCTGGCTGATCTCGGGTTGCACTGACATGCCTCCAGCGTAGGGGCCGACATGTCGGTGCAGCACGGCGTTCGAACCGATCCGGTCAGCTCCCGACGGGGTGCGCCGCCGGGCGTTCGGTGGTGGCGATGGTGGCGGAGCCGATGACGCGGGTGCCGTCGTAGAGGACGACGGCCTGGCCGGGGGCGATGCCGCGGGCGGGGGTGTCGAGGCGGACGTGGAGGGTGTCGTCGACGACCGAGGCGGCGACCGGCACCTCCTCGCCGTGGGCGCGCAGCTGGGCGGTGTAGCGGCCGTCGGCCAGGGGCTCGGTGCCGCACCAGCGGGGGCGGATGGCGGTCAGGGCGGTGACGTCCAGGCCCTCGACCGGGCCGACGGTGACGGTGTTGTTCACCGGGGAGATGTCGAGGACGTAGCGCGGCTTGCCGTCGGCGGCCGGGCGGCCGATCCGCAGGCCCTTGCGCTGGCCGATGGTGAAGCCGTAGGCGCCGTCGTGCTCGCCGAGCTTGGTGCCGTCCACGTCGAGGATGTCGCCGGTGGCGGTGCCGAGGTGCTGCGCCAGGAAGCCCTGGGTGTCGCCGTCGGCGATGAAGCAGATGTCGTGGCTGTCGGGCTTCTTGGCGACGGCCAGGCCGCGCTGCTCGGCCTCGGCCCGGATGGCGTCCTTGGTGGTGTCGCCGAGCGGGAAGAGGGAGTGGGCGAGCTGGTCGGCGTCGAGCACGCCGAGGACGTAGGACTGGTCCTTGGCGGCGTCCACGGCGCGGTGCAGCTCGCGCGAGCCGTCCGGCCGGTCGACGACGCGGGCGTAGTGGCCGGTGCAGACGGCGTCGAAGCCGAGGGCGATCGCCTTGTCCAGCAGCGCGGCGAACTTGATCTTCTCGTTGCAGCGCAGGCAGGGGTTCGGGGTCCGCCCGGCCGCGTACTCGGCGACGAAGTCGTCGATCACGTCCTCGCGGAAGCGCTCGGCGAGGTCCCAGACGTAGAAGGGGATGCCGATCACGTCGGCGGCGCGCCAGGCGTCCCGGGAGTCCTCGATGGTGCAGCAGCCGCGCGCGCCGGTGCGGAAGGACTGCGGGTTGGCGGACAGCGCCAGGTGCACGCCCGTCACCTCGTGCCCCGCTTCGACGGCGCGGGCGGCGGCGACGGCGGAGTCGACCCCGCCGGACATCGCCGCGAGCACGCGCAGGCGGCCGGTGGACGGAGTGGTCGGGGCACCCGGGAAGTCAGTCATGGTGAGTACAAGCCTACGGGGCCGCCGGACATGCCCGGGGCCCCGGTGCTCCGAGGGACGGGCTACCGGCGGACCGAGGCCAGCCCCGCGTTGCGGGCCCGCTGCACCGCGGGGCCGATGGCCGCCACCAGCGCCGTGACGTCCTCGCGCACCGAGGTGTGCCCGAGCGAGAACCGCAGCGAGGCGCGGGCCAGCAGCGGGTCGACGCCCATCGCGAGCAGCACGTGGCTGGGCTGCGGCACCCCGGCCGAGCAGGCCGAACCGGTGGAGCACTCGATGCCCTGGGCGTCGAGCAGCATCAGCAGCGCGTCGCCCTCGCAGCCGGGGAAGGAGTAGTGGGCGTTGGCGGGCAGCCGCCCCTCCCCCGCCGGGTCGCCGTTGAGCACCGCGTCCGGGACGGCCGCGGCCACCCCGGCGACCAGTTCGTCGCGCAGCGCGCCGAGCGTCACCGCGTGCTCCTCGCGCCGTTCGACGGCCAGCGCGGCGGCGGCCGCGAAGCCAGCGGCGGCGGGGGCGTCCAGGGTGCCGGAGCGCACGTCGCGCTCCTGGCCGCCGCCGTGCAGCAGCGGTACGGGCGTGGCGCCGCGGGAGAGCAGCAGGGCGCCGATGCCGAACGGGCCGCCGATCTTGTGCCCGGTGACGGTGAGCGCGGTGAGGCCGGAGTCGGCGAAGGAGACCGGGACCTGACCGAGCGCCTGCACCGCGTCGGCGTGCATCGGGATGCCGTACTCGGCCGCCACGGCGGCGAGTTCGCGCACCGGCTGGACGGTACCGACCTCGTTGTTGGCCCACATCACGGTGACCAGGGCGACGGAGCCGGGGTCGCGCTCGATCGCGGCGCGCAGCGCCCCGGGGTGCACCCGGCCCAGTGCGTCCACCGGCAGGTACTCGACCGTCGCGCCCTCGTGCTCGGAGAGCCAGTGCACCGCGTCCAGCACGGCGTGGTGCTCGACCGGGCTGGACAGCACCCGGGTGCGGGCCGGGTCGGCGTCCCGGCGGGCCCAGTAGAGGCCCTTGACCGCGAGATTGTCGGATTCCGTGCCGCCGCCGGTGAGCACGATCTCGCTCGGGCGGGCGCCCAGCGACTCGGCCAGCGACTCGCGGGACTCCTCGACCACCCGGCGGGCCCGGCGGCCGGCCGCGTGCAGGGACGAGGCGTTGCCGACCACCCCCAGGTGCGCCGACATCGCGGCGATCGCCTCGGGCAGCATCGGCGTGGTCGCCGCATGGTCCAGGTATGGCATAACCATCCGATTGTAGAGGGCATGCCCCGGGGCCCCACCAGGCCCGGGCCCGGGTGCGCACCGATCCGGCCACGGCCGCGGCCGGCGGACGCCGGCGTCCGGCACTGGTTTGTACCACTGCGCCGCCCAGCGGTTAGCCTGACGGCCACTTCTCCATCGGGTTCCAGCGTTCCAGGGGGCGCCATGTCGCAGTCGGTCGACCGCGCGCTGACCCTGCTCGGTTCGCTCGGCGACGGGCCGCTCTCGCTGGAGCAGGCCGCGAGCAGCCTCGGGGTGCACAAGTCCACCGCGCTGCGGCTGCTGCGCACCCTGGAGGAGCACGGGTTCGTCCGGCGCCAGCCCGACCTGCGCTACCGGGTCGGCGGCCGGGTGCTGTCGCTGGCGCACCGGGCGCTGGAGGACTTCGACGTCCGGCAGGTCGCCGCGCCGTACCTGGCCGCGCTGAACGCGCGCTGCGGCTACACCGTCCAGCTGGCCGTGCTGCACGACGGCGAGGTGCTCTACCTGGACGAGGTGGCCGCGCCCTCGGCCGCCCGGCCGCCGCGGATCGGGCGCCGCGCCCCGGTGACCGGGACGGCCGTCGGGCGGGTGCTGCTCGCCGGGCTGCCGGAGGACGGCGTCCGTGAGGAGGAGCTGCCGGCCGAGCTGGCGGCGGTGCGCCGCCGGGGCTGGGCGGCCGAGTCGGCCGAGCACCGGGAGCCGGTGACCTGCGTGGCCGCGCCGGTGGCGGGCAGCGGCGGGCGGACGGTCGCGGCCTGCGCGCTGAGCGCCCCGGCCGGCCAGGTGCCGCCGGCCGAGCTGGCCCGGATGCTGCCGGAGCTGCTCTGCACGGCCGAGGCGATCTCGCTGGCCTGCGGCGGCTCGCCTACTCCTCGCTGGTGCGAGAACCGTTGCGGTGCCAGGCCCGCGGGGCACGCCAGCCGTACTTCAGGGCGAGCATCCGCAGGACGAAGGCGGTGAGCGCGGCGGCGGTGCCGGTGGCGCCGGTGAGCCGGTCGGCCCCGATCAGCACGGCCACCAGGGCGGCGCCGACCAGGGCCGGGACGGCGTAGATCTCGCGGTCCCAGCGCAGCAGCGAGGGGATCTCCCCGGCCAGCACGTCGCGGATCACCCCGCCGCCGGCCGCGGTCACCATGCCGAGCGCGATGGAGGCGACGGCGCCGAGCCCGTAGTCGTGCGCCTTGGCGGTGCCGGTGACGCAGAACAGGCCGAGGCCGAGGGCGTCCAGGGTCTGCACGGAGCGGTTGATCCGCTCGACCTCGGGGTGCAGGAAGAACACCACGAGGCCGGCGGCCAGCGGGGTGACGAAGTAGCCGAGGTTGGTGAACGCCGCCACCGGGGTGGCGCCGATCACCAGGTCGCGCATCACCCCGCCGCCGAGGGCCGTGACCTCCGCCAACACGCAGATCCCGAAGATGTCCATGTTCTTGCGGACGGCGAGCAGCGCCCCGGAGAGGGCGAAGACGAAGATGCCGACGAGGTCCAACGATTGCTGCACGTCGGAGGGGAAGATCTGCGAACTCACCGTCCATGTGTACCCGATCCACCCGGCCGTTCCCGACACCGGTCACAGTCCGGATGAAACCGTCTCGCGGACGGGGCCTTCCCGGCCCGAACGGGTGTACCCCCGCCCCACTCCGCTAACCTCCCGCGTGTGAAGCTCACCGGACGCGCATTCCCACGCCGCCAGAACACCCGTGCCGCAGCGGGTGCCGCCCCAGCAGCCTCGTCGAGGCTCGGCTGGCTCGACGCCCTGCGCGGCATAGCCGCGCTCTCCGTGGCGATCTACCACTTCGCGCTGCCGTTCTACTGGCTCCACATCGACCACGCGCCGCGCAATTTCGGGGATCCGGGCATCTTCGGCGTGATGCTCTTCTTCCTGGTGAGCGGGTACATCATCCCGGCCTCGCTGGAGCGGCGCGGCGACGTGCGCTCGTTCTGGGCGGGCCGGTACTTCCGGATCTACCCGGTGGTGATCGTCACCGCGCTGCTGAGCCTGCTGATCCTGCCCCGCAACCACTCGGTCATCCAGGCCTTCGCCTTCGACCACCCGCTGCTCTCGGTGGTGGGCAACGCCCCGATGGTGCAGGACCTCACGGGCGTCCCGAACCTCATCGGGGTGATGTGGACGCTCACCTACGAGATGATCTTCTACTTCTTCGTGACGGCCCTGTTCGTCAACGGCAAGCACAAGAAGAGCGCCCCCCTCGCGATCGGCTTCGCCGGCGCCGCGCTGCTGCTCGGCTCGTGGCTGCCGCTCGGCCTGCTCACCGCCGACGGTGGCCTGCCCGCCAACCGGCACCTGACGGTGGCCGTCCTGGTCATCGTGATCACCGCGATGGTCTGCTTCCTCACCGGCCGGGTCGACCTGACCCGCTGGGGCGGGACGATGCTCGGCGGCCTGGGCCTGGTGCTGGTCGTGCTGAACGGCCGCTCCGCCGCCTTCGAGACCCTGCTGATCTTCGCCACCATGTTCTCCGGGACGGTGCTGTACCGGCTGGAGCACGGCCAGATCGACCGCCTGCCGGCGCTGCTGTGCTGCGGCTTCGTCCTCACCTCGGGCGTCCTGTGCGGCTTCATGTACAACCGCGACAACGCGCTGTGGCGGACCTGGAGCGAGTCCTGGCAGTCGTTCTCCGGCGCCTACCTGGGCGCCTGGGTCGTCTTCGCGATCGGCATGCTGCTGCGCCACCGCCGCTTCCCGCGCTGGCTGACCTGGACCGGCTCGATCAGCTACTCGGTGTACCTGCTGCACAACCCGATCATCCACTTCATGAACTGGAAGCTGGAGGGCCGTCCGCCCTTCACCTCCTGGCAGGACCGCAGCCTGCAGTTCTTCGGGCTGATGGCCGCCCTGCTGGTGATCAGCTACCTCAGCTACCGCCTGGTCGAGATCCCGTTCCAGAACCTGGGCCGCAAGGCGATCAAGGCGCTGAACCGCCGCTTCCCGGCCGAGCTGCCGTCGGCCCGCCCGGCCGCCCCGGCCGCCCCGGCCGCCCCGGCGGCGCGCGAGCCGCAGCCGGCCGACCCGGCCGTGGAGGCCGAGGCACGGCCCGTCCTGGACGGCGCCGGGCGCGGCTGACACCCGCCGCCCGCACGACGTGAGGCCGCCCCCCCCCCGGGGCCCGGGGGGGGGCGGGGGATTTTGTGCGTGGGCGCGTGGTGAGGCGGGGGGTGTTTTTTATTTAATCCTTGGCGCGGGTTGCAAAATTAAT